>CAYXIP010000009.1:0-15273 GCA_964465515.1 uncultured Candidatus Methanoperedens sp.
CGGGCAGCCTTTATCCCGGAAGGGAAGATGTGGTGCAGATAGTTATTAAAAATATAGGTGAGGAGGAAGCGAGGAATGCCAAGGCTATAATCAATCCCAGCGACCCTTTGAGCACTACAGACGACCAGGCATTCCTCTACACCATAAAGCCCGGCGATACAGTAATTGCCAGCTATAAAATAAAAGCAGACAGCAAGGCTGTGCCCAAGACCTACGGTGTAGACACTGTGATAAGATACGAAAACCTGGATGGGGATATTAAATATTCAACCACAATGCAGGCGCCTGTAGAGGTGAAGGAGATTGGGCTTTTCCAGAGATTGCTCGGATGGCTTTACTAAAACCATTTCTCAAGTGTCTGCTGGGTTTTACCCGAAGCTTCAAGCAGTCTTTCGACTGCCTTCGATACGCGTTCCTCTGAAAAATCATGCTCTTCGCAGAGGAATTTCTTTATTGCCTGAGCATCCGGCTTTTTCCACTCTAACCCGTAATCAGAAGTAACCTCTGGATGCATGAACAGAGCCCTCAATTCCTCAAGGTTTTTAATATCCGCATTTAGCTCTTCAAGTGCACATTCTATCCTGCCGTGCTTCTTTACAAGCTTCAGGGCTTTTTTTGGACCTATTCCCTTTACCCCTTCGTTATAATCCGTTCCAACAAGAAGAGCTATGTCAATTAATTGCTCCCTTGATATCCCAAGCCCGATAAGCCTCTTTTCCAGTTCTATAATCTCTGGCTTCGCTTCGACGTACGCACCTTTAGGATGCCTTCTTTTCCCCGATACTGCGAGGTTCCTGACAACGATGGAGGCGCCGAAAAGAAGGGCATCGTAATCCTGAGAGCCTGCAGCGTACGCATCCTTATTCTGCACCATGAACGCAGCCTGGGCTTCGCCCTCACTTGGCGCCTGGACGACAGGAATTCCCATGAAACCCAAAAGAAGCTTGGAATCCTCTATCATGTTGCCTTTAATATGAGATGATGCCTGCGCGTGTTTAAAGGCATCCTCGCTGCCCGCTGCTTTTGCTTCCTTCCATCTCTCAAAAGCTTCCGTACGTATTTTTTTGCGCTCTTCGATAGTGCTGTTCTTGAACTGTGGCGGTGCTCCATCAAAAACAAATACAGGCTTGATGCCCTCCTCCACAAGATTTGTTGTCCTGTATAAGAAACCCGAAAGGTGCGATGTTATCTCGCCATGGGAATCAATAAGAGGCGTCCCATCGCGCTGGCGGATTATACTCAGGAACTGGTAAAGCGTGTTGTACGCATCGATTGCAATTACCTTACCTTTCAGGTCTGAAAGTTCTATTTCCTTTCTATCGAAGAGGTCTCCGAGGTCAACCCCCATATATCCTCAGAGCTCATTGCTCAATCTAACATCTATTACAGAATCATTATCAGCTTCGATGCCTTTTACTGTGAGAAGATTGCCTTTGCGGTTTATTAACTCAGCCGCAGAAACCTTGACCTGATGTTTATCCTTTGATTCCCCGTTCTTATGTACAATCAGCACCTTGGTGCCTTTTTCGAATTTTTCCATGATATTGCCAAGGATTTGTTCGAAATCAGAGTATATTAACACATCCGTTAATCCTGTATTGGATTTTTTAATCACTCCGATGGGCTGGATTGCAAGATTCAAATCTATTACCTCGTGGGAATTATTATAATCTATTCATACGCTTGTTTATATGTCTTTCGCAAAATATCAGACCAAGCCTGAAAGCGATGCTATTCCTTGGCTAACAGCATCTGCTGACCTGTCAAGGGCCTTTTTCTCATTCCCGGTGAGTTTTAGCTCTACAATCTCTTCCACCCCTCGCTTCCCCAGCTTCACAGGAACGCCGAGATAAATATCCTTCCTGCCATACTCGCCATTCAGATAGGCACACACAGGGAGAATCCTTTTTGTGTCCTTTATCACCGCTTCCACCATGTTCGTCACCGCGGCAGAGGGCGCATAGAAGGCGCTTCCTGTTTTGAGGAGATTGACAATCTCAGCCCCGCCGTTGACCGTCCTTTCGATGAGACGCTTGATTGTATCTTCAGGCAAGAGTTCTGTGATGGGAACTCCCGAGACTGTGGTGAAACGCGGGAGAGGAACCATAGTATCGCCGTGCCCTCCGAGCACCATGGCGTTTATATCGCGAACAGAGCAGCCAAGCTCAAGAGCAATAAACGAGGCAAACCTTCCCGAATCAAGTACCCCGCTCATCCCGAATACTCGTGAAGGTAAAAAGCCCGTGGTCTTCATTGTTACATAGGTCATTATGTCAAGCGGGTTTGTGACCGTGATTACTATGGAATCAGGGGCGTATTTTGCTATGTTCTGTGAGACTTCTTTTATTATCTTTGAATTTATCTTTAACAGGTCTTCGCGGGTCATGCCGGGCTTTCTTGCGATTCCTGCGGTAATCACAACAACGTCCGAGCCTTCTATATACCTGTAATCGTTCCTACCTGTTATCTTCGAGTCGTAATCGAAAAGCGGACCTGCTTCCAAAAGATCCAATGCCTTGCCCTGAGGCAGACCTTCGACTATGTCCGTCAGCACTACGTCGCCGAGTTCTTTTTCAACGATTCTCTGCGCTGCTGTCGCGCCGACTGCGCCTGCGCCGATGATTGTGATTTTGGGCATGGGTTTCACCTAAGTTTTGGGTTATGAGGGATTTTAAGATAATAATATTTGTGCAAGCGCTCTTCAAATTTCAACTTTCAGAACTCAATCTCTTTGCCTTTCCCACATATTAACTCCACAGACTCTCTCGGCGTCCTGTATTCCTCCTGCCCCTCAAAATCCCTATCAAAAGCGATGAGGTATTTTATCCCAAATTCCCTCACAACAGCCAGCTGCTCTAAATCTTTTTCTTTTATTTGCCCTCTGTATTTGTTCATAGCATCTTTGACATCTCTGGATAGTATAATCCTGCATGTTTCATAGAGATATTTCCTGAAGGTATCTGCAAGAGCTTTGCCATGGTACTTTCTAAAATAACGATAGACTTCTTTTACTATGCGTTCTGAAATTACAGCCTCTAATTTTTCATCGCTCAGCAGTTCGATAATCGTATTAGAATTTGAGTCTGGGAACTCAAAGGCATATATGAAAACGCTGGTATCTATAAAAACTCTATACTTCATTGCGTATGCTCTGAATATCCGCTGCAAGTTGTTCAGGGCTGACCTTTCGCTTTTTATACGCTTGTATCTCGCGCCAGATTGCTTTCCGATCAAGCAGGTTAAGGTCTATCGCATATTTTATTAAAGCTGCTCTTATCGCTTCGGATTTGGTGTTGAACAGACCCAGCTCTACCATCTGTTTGAGAAGAAATGCTTCTACTCCTTTGAATTTGAGCGTCAATGTTGTTGTTTCAGCCATAAAAATCTTATAGTGATTTAATAGTATTTATGCATTCTGAATAAATCTGCGTTCATAAACCGAAACTTCGGTTTGCGAAGTGTTGGGGTATGCTTCGCATACCCCTCGTTTGATAAAACTTTCATAAAGTTTTGCGTTTATCTGTGGTTAGTTTTTATTGAACCATTTCACCCAATATTTATCTATCCACTCATCAATTTAATCCCCCATGCGAATCGCCCTGAAATTAGCGTACATCGGCACCGACTATCACGGCTTCCAGGTGCAGCCAGATGTAAGAACCGTAGAAGGTGAGGTTTTCAGTGCTCTTCGAGAACTCAAAATCATCGATAACCCCGACAAAGCCAACTACATCGCCGCAGGCAGGACTGATAAAGGCGTGCATGCCCTCGGACAGGTCATAGCATTCGATACCGATAATCCCAGCGTGGCGATACCAAGGGCAATAAACAGCAGGCTTACGAATATCTGGGCATGGGCAAGAGCAGAGGTTCCACCCGACTTTGACCCGCGCCGCCATGCCAGGTATCGGGAGTACAGGTATATCATGCCTGGGAAATATGACATCTCACTGCTTATGAACGCCGCGTATTTCTTAAAAGGAGAGCACGATTTTTTGAATTTTTCCACGCCAGAGAAAGGAAGAACAAGCTTATGCAAAATAGAGAAAATAGATATTCACGGGGAGAAAGAATTCACCATAATAGATATCAGGGCGAACTATTTCCTCTGGCACATGGTAAGAAAGATAGCTTTGGCGCTAAAAATGGTTGGCAATGGCGCGAAAGATATATCTTGGCTTGAAAAGATGCTTAATCCTGATGAATTTACAGAGGCACTTGAGCCTGCTCCGGCTTGCGGGCTTATCCTCAAAAATGTAGAATACGAGAATGTAACATGGACTGAGGATGCGTATGCTAAAAATGCAATATCCGAGAACCTTGAAGAACAATTCTTAATGCATGGAGTTATGGCTGAGATGCTACGAGAATTTAAGGAAAGCATGACAGTATAATAGTTATGTTGCTGGCATTTGAACTTTCAGGCGAGCACGACACGCTTCCCAAATCCGAAGCAATCGCATGCCTTGAGTCGCTAAAAGCTGATTTCAAGATTCATCTCTCGCTTGACATGTGTCTTGTTGTTGATTTGAAAAATAATGCAGAAAACCTCATTGAAGTTCTCTCAAAAAGGCTTTCGATGACACACCATATCATCAAAGTCCTGGGCATCGGAGGGTCGGGTGAAGAAGGCATACTTCGCCTCGTGAACAGCTCGCTTGTGGACTTTGAAGGGACATACAGCATCAGGTTGAGGAGCATTAAGGAGTATTCCAGAATAAACACGGAATTGATGGAAAAGCAACTGGGCGAGATTTTTTATAAAAGAGGATTCCATGCAAACCTTAAAAACCCCAAAATGCAGTTCAGAGTGCTGCTTACGGAAGATAAGAGCATATTCGGGTATATTGCGGGTTCCATAGACAGGAGCGCTTTCGAGGCGAGAAAACCGCACTATCGACCCTTCTTTTATCCCGGGGTGCTTATGCCGAGAGTTGCAAGGGCGCTTGTGAATATAGCAAAGCCCGGAGAGTATCTATTAGATCCTTTCGCCGGGACAGGCGGGATTCTCGTCGAGGCTGGGCTTCTGGGTATAAAGGTCGTTGGTGGAGAGGTGCAGCGAAAACTCCTGCTTGGCGCAAAAATGAACCTTGATTACTACGACATTAATTATTCCCTCATGTACCAGGACGCATGCCGACTTGCGCTTCGCAATGAGAGCATGGATGCAGTTGTCACCGACCCGCCTTATGGCAGGTCAGCAAGAGTAAAAGCAGAATCTATTGAGCATTTGCTTGCGGATTCGTTGCAGGAGATTTCCCGCGTTCTAAAAAAGGGAAAACGTGCTGTCTTTGTTTCGGAAAGAGAGATTGAAAAGCTCGCAGAGGAAGCAGGGTTTAACGTAGTCGAGACTCATCTGCAGAGGGTGCATAAGAGCCTTACACGGCGGATTTGTGTGCTTGAAAAATAGGAGGATAGTGGGCAGCGGGGATTATGGTGGTATGTAAAAAAGGATTTTTACTGCCCACTACAATTCGTACATATACGAACGAAAGTATTTATAGTTTACGTATGCTGTAAACTCAACTCATTTTAAGAGCGCTCTCGAATATCTCAAGCCCTCTATCAATCTCATTCTTCTTTATTATTAAAGGCGGCACGAACCTTATAACCGAATCCCCGGCAGGAAGCAGTATCAGCCCTCCTTCGAGCGCCTTTTTGACTATCGCTTCACGCTCCTCAGGTGCGGGGTCTTTATTTGCTTTCACAAGCTCCACGCCTATCATTAGTCCAATGCCTCTAACATCCCCGATTATGGGATATTTCTCTTTGAGTTCGTTGAGGCGCTTCATAAGATAATTTCCTTTTTCAACCGCCTTTTCGCCAAGTTTTTTGCCCTCCATGAACTCAAGCGTGGCAAGCCCTCCTGCAGCCGCAAGGAGATTGCCGCCGAAGGTATTGGCATGGGCTCCGGGAGGCCAGCTCATTATCTCGCTGCTCGAAAGGGTGGCACCAAGAGGTATGCCTCCGCCTATGGATTTTGACATGCAAACAATATCAGCTTTGACCGCGAAGTTCTCCATTGCCATGAACTTACCTGTGCGGAATCCCCCGCTCTGGATTTCATCCGCTATCAATAGCACGTCGTTCTCATCACATATCCTCCTAACCTCTTTATGGAACTCTGGCGGCGGGACGATGAAACCGCCTTCCCCCTGTATGGGCTCGACCACGATAGCGGCAGTATCCTTTGGCGAGAGTTCCCTTTTGAAAAGTGTGCGTTCTATTTCCTTTGCGCAGGCAATGCCGCATTGCGGGTATTCAAGGTTAAGGGGGCAGCGGTAGCAGTACGCATAATGGGAGTGCACGACCCGAAGCGGGGGAAAATACTCCTTGTGCTTGATTTTTGAACTCGTAAGCGAAAGAGCGCCGAGCGTTCTGCCGTGGAAGGCTCGGTAGAATGCGAGCATGCTGCTTCTCTTCGTGTACCAGAATGCAAGCTTTTGAGCTGCCTCAACAGCTTCTGCTCCTGAATTTGAAAGGAATACCTTCTCATACCCCGTCATCTCGCAGAGTTTCTCTGATAGTTTTACGGGCATTTCGGCATAAAAATCCGAGAACCCGCAGTGCACCATTTTTTCCATCTGCTCGCAGACCGCCTCCTTCACCTTCTTGCAGTTATACCCGATATTCATGACAGCCACGCTTGCCGCAAAATCGATGTAGCTATTGCCGTCAACATCGAATATGGTTGAGCCCTCGGCGTGGTCAACCACAAGTTCGTATGGTCGCGTGAGGGATGGGGATACCACCTTATTATCGCGCTCTATGATTTCTTTTGATCTCTGGCTTGTTTTCATCATAAAGCGACACCTCGCTTTATGAGGTTTAGGGTATGCGAAGCATACCCTTCTTTTGATAAAACTTTCTCAAAGTTTTTCATAGTAGTTCCTCCTATTCTATATCTATCTGCGCCTTCTGGAGTTTTCCGCTGTAATCGACATAAACTGTTTTTATCTCCGTGAACTCTTCTATCGCTGTAGTTCCTGCTTCACGAGTACCATTTCCAGTGGATTTTACCCCGCCAAAGGGAAGATGAATCTCGGCACCTATGGTGCTTGCATTTATGTAAGTTATGCCTGCTTCTATTTTCTCGATCGCTTTGAAGGCATTTTTTATGTTCTCTGTATAGATGGAGGATGAAAGCCCGTATTCTACGGAATTTGCTATCTGTATCGCCTCGTCAAGACTGCCTGCACTGAGCAAGGACACGACAGGACCGAATATCTCTTCGTTGGCTATCCGCATTTCAGGTGTGACATCTGTGAATATCGTTGGCTCGAAAAAGTAGCCGGGAAGTGGTTTAACAGTCTTTCCTCCCAGCACGAGGTTAGCGCCTTCATCTTTTCCTATCTCTACGTATTGTGCGATTTTTTGAAGCTGCGAGCTGTTAATCACAGGGCCTACATCGGTATTCTCATCGAGACCGCTGCCCAGCCTGAGTTTTTTCGCTCTTTCAATAAGCTTCTTTTGAAATTCTGGAAGTATTTTTTCATGCACAATAACCCGGCTTGAAGCCGTACACCGCTGACCCGTGGTTCCGAACGCTCCCCACAGCACCCCATTGAGTGCAAGCTTAATATCCGCATCCTCCATCACAATAATGGGATTTTTCCCTCCAAGCTCAAGCGATACCCTTTTCATATCCTTTGCAGCCTCGCCCAGTATCCACTTGCCGGTTGCAAGGGAACCCGTGAAGGAGATGGCGCGGATTTTTTTGTTATGGACAATCGCGCTTCCCACTGTGCCCCCTTCGCCCATCACGAGATTCAAAACGCCTTCTGGAAGTCCGGCTTCTTCGAGTATCTTCACAAGCTCTATAGCCATGATAGGAGTATCGCTTGCAGGTTTCAGCACCAGGGTATTTCCTGATATTAAAGCAGGCATTGTCTTCCAAGCTGGGATTGCGAGCGGGAAATTCCAGGGCGTAATCAAACCAACAACACCAATGGGTCTTCGAACCGTCATGGCGAATTTATCAGGAAGCTCGGAGGGCGTGGTCTCACCTAACAAACGCCTTCCCTCGCCTGCTGCATAATACGTTATATCTATTGCTTCTTGAACGTCTCCCCGCGCTTCCTTGATGACTTTCCCCATCTCGATTGTCATCAAGCGGGCAAGCTCTTCCTTTTTCTCCTCAAGCATCCTTGCAGCGCGGAAGAGTATCTTTGCGCGCCTTGGCGCAGGCGTGGCGCTCCATGATTCGAAGGCATCCTGTGCGCTTTCAACAGCGCTTTTCACGTCATCCTCGGATGCCTTATGGACTTTCCCTATCACCTCAAGCGTTGCCGGGTTTATATCATCGAATGTCTCCCCGCTCCCTGATTCTAACCATTCTCCGTTTATGAAAAGCTTATATTCCTGCAAATACTCACCCTGTATTAAGTTGGAGCCGATGCTATTTTAAGTTTTTGCGTCTATGAAAAGTAACAGTCGGAAATTATTACTTTGTTACAATTTCAAAAGATTTAAGATATGACCTGTAAATGTACTAAGAAGGAAAAATAATGAGATATTGGCTTTCTTTTGACCTTGGTCTCCGAGGTAAATACGAAGAACTTTATGAATGGTTGGATAATATGGGAGCTAAAGAATGTGGCGACAGTTTGGCTACTTTCGAAACTAAAAAAACTCGTGAGGATATAAGAAAAGAGCTTTCAAAATTTTTGGATGAGAAGGCCAGAGTTTATCTTATAAATATGAAACAAGGTGGAAAATTTATTCTTGGAAAAAGAAAAGTTGCACCTTGGGCTGGTTATGGTGTTGCTGAGATCGAAGTCGAAGAAGAAATATGAATACTGTTTGTGTAGATTCTGGATTTCTACTCGGTCTTTATGATGTAACAGATCCGTATCATTCTAAAGCCAATGAAATGTTTATTCGATACTTTAGTGAGACTCAAAATCGATTACTTGTTCCATGGCCAATCCTCTATGAAACCGTTTCCACTCAAATGGCAAAAAATCGGAAAAGAATGGAGATTTTTAATAAAGATTGGAAAACCTTCGATAAGCAAGGGAGACTTGAATTGTTAGATGATACAGCATTTAGAGAAAATGCCATCCGTGAATCTTTCGAAGAGACCATGCGAGATCCCTTGCACTATAGGGGCTTGAGTCTAACAGACCGAGTGATTAGGAATATGTTAGCTGAAGCAAGCTTGAAAATTGATTATTTCATAACATTCAACTATGGAGATTTCTCCGATGTGTGCAAACGGTTTCATCGGGAAATGATTTATTGACAATTTATGGTTCTTTGTCGATTATTTTTCGGGTTGCTATGTCTTCGCTGATTTAATGTTATCCAAGCATCTGCCTTATTTCGTTCTCAAGCGGCGCCCTCATGCCTTCGCTGAACCCATGAGTTCCGGTTGTTACTTCATAGAACTGCTTCGGTTCACTTGCTTTATCAAAGGTTTTTTTTGCCAGTTTTATTGGGATAGTGCTGTCATTTACAGAGTGCATCATAACAAGTTTGCGCGGCGGGAGAAACCCAAGATATGTCTCAGGGTCTATGGAACGGTAAAACCTGATAATAGTTTCATCATTTATACCAGCAAGCTGCGACTCCGTGTCATAACCGCTTGTGCTTATGCCGATGACGCCCTTGATTTCCGGGTCAATAGCAGCTGCTATAATAGCGAAACGCCCGCCATTGCTTTCCCCGATAATTGCAATCCTTTTTGCATCAATCCTTGGATCCTGCCTTAACACATCCACAGAGCGCAGGGCATCGAACACCATCTTGTGCTCTATTGGCTCTTTTCCAGCTTTGAATAATTCGTAATCGTATTGCGGATCCACTCCTCCGAGGTTTCGCTGCTCGATGCCGAGGCTCGCATACCCAAGATTGGAAAGAAGCCCAGCAAGCCCCTGCGTTCCTTCCTTTGGGACTGTGGCGCCGGGAAGAAGTACGACTGCAGGCACTTTTTTTTCTGAAGAGGGTATGCGGAGCAGTCCCTCTACGGTGTAATCCTTGCTTGGAAAAGAAATGGTTTCAAGGGTATCATTGCTGCCCTCTGTGATATTTAGCACTTTGACTTCGACTTTGCCCCTGTTTTCGGGGTAAGAAAGAATCCCGTCCTTGTTTACAGTCCACGTATCACTTCCCTGCGCGATGGAAAAATAAACAACAGTCAAGAGTAAAATGGCACCGATGGTTGCAATAAGAAATTTTGAATTTATGCCAGATTTTTTCTCGGTTACTTTTGATTTTATTTCATTCCTCTGGCGCTTTTTCTTTTTCATTTTAATAGCAAATCTGTGTTCATCTGCGTTTATCCGCGGTTTATTTTTTCTTTACTAAATCAGCAAGCTCAGCCACCCTTTTCCCGAGCGCTCTTCCCTCTTTCAACCCGACCTCGTCCGAGCCTGCGGCGCCGTAGTGCCCGCCTGTCTCGAAGGGGTCTCCAACGATTATCATGCCATTTATGAGCATTGCCTGGAGAATCGAGATGAGCGTTGTTTCCTTGCCCCCTGTCCTGTGTGCGCCTGTGGCAAATGCTGCGCCCACTTTGTTGAAGAGCTTTCTTCTCACGACTACGGATTCGTCGAAGAATTTTTTAAGTTCAGCTGCCATGCTTCCATAATAGACCGGTGAACCTGCTATGATGCCGTCGTAGTCGGGAAGTTCATGGATATCAACATCATCTACGGATTTGAGGGTAGGATTGCCCCTGCCTTCGCGCACGCCCTCTGCTACTGCTTTTGCAAGCTTTTCCGTGTTTCCTGAACGGGAGTAATAGACTATGAGAATTTCGGACATAATGGAGTTGTATATTTTAAAAATCGATAAAGATTTCGATATTACAAACTGCTGACAAGGAATAAATTCAAAAGAAAAATAAAAAGACTAGCTCACAAACTTCGGCGAGAAATACTTCTTTATAACAGTACCGCACTTCTCACACGTTATCATGAGCCAGTCGCCGACATCCTGCTTGTCATAGTGGTCGAATATACTTGCGCCGCAGCTTGGGCAGACGTAGTATTCCTTGAAATAGTAGTTGTAGAACTCAGGACACTTCTCAAGCCAGTTTATAGCCTGCATCAGCCTTTCAAGATACCTCTGCTTTCCACCTTCAGCGCCCTTCTGCATCTCCTCAAATACGTGCTCTTCCATGTGCTTGATGTGGCGCCTGCTGTTCTTTCTTATCCTCTGGTAATCGCTGACGTACTGCTTCCCGCTCTCAAGATAACTGAGGTAGCCCTTTTTCGAGTTCAAGCCGTCCCTCAGCGTCCTCAGGAAATATTCGCCCATCAGGTCTTCCATGAGGTCTGCGCATTCTGTGCAGATGTTGTAGCCTTTATAGTGCTTTGAATCCTGGTCTCCCTTGCATATCTTGCAGGTTTCCATAATTATCACCCCACTTGCACAGGTTTGGTGGCTTCGCGCGTGAACATTATGGGATACAGGTTTAGCACAGAAAGCAGGTCGCCTTTTTTGATCTCGCCAGATTCCTGCCCGAGCACATAAGCCATATTAATCGTTCTGTCTGTTTCAACAGGCGCAGGACCTTCCCTTGCTCCCACTTTTATGACAGAAACCAGCGGATGGTGGCTGAAGGCGCAGGGCATTGCGAGCATGTCCTTCTGTACTTTAATGTCTTTTACCTTCACACGCTCAAGTTTCCCAGCCCCGATTGTAACATCCTCATCAGCAATGACCATCTCCCATTTTGCCCTTGTTGCAATGGTAAATTCATACGGCGATGCCTTCACTTTTTTTCTCGTTACCTTCCCGTTATCACGGGAAACCACGTTTATGATTTCGCTCATAAAGGTTTCACCCTTGAGTTAATAAAACGCCATAGTACTTATAGTTTATCATGTTTAATCATTATAATAATTAATCGTGATATTAAATAATTGTGCAAATATAATCATAAACAGAAATCAGCGAACATAACGAAACTTTAATAATCACGTAAAGTTGAATTAACCCCGCTCCGATAGTGTAGCACGGCCAATCATGCGAGACTCTCACTCTCGCGACAGGGGTTCAAATCCCCTTCGGAGCACTTCTTAACCGCACATCAATCTCGCCAGAAACCTGGTGTACATAACCAGATCCTCTATCCAGATATTCTCATCCTCTGCATGTGCATTGCTCTCAGTCCTCCTCCCAAGACCAAAACAGCACGCAGGCAGCCCCGTCACCTTAACAGCGTACGCCACATCAAGGCTCCCCTGCGCGCCTGCAAGCCTCACCTCCCTTCCTGTAACTTCACCTGCTATCCCCTGCACCTCCTTTATCCAGGGATGGTTCATGTCGTTATTCATGGGCGCGTATATGTCATCGCAACTCATTTTAAGATTGATATCGGGGTGTTTCTCCCGCACGCGTGCGACGGCTGCGTTCATCTCAATGCAGACGTCCTCGAATTTCTCTTCGGGGATATAGCGCCTGTCTCCTTTCATGGTGCATCTATCAGGTATGATGTTCTGTTTCACGCCTGCGTTAATCACGGTTATATTGAGAACAGGTATGAGCGTTTTAATCCCGGTTCTCTTGGAAATTGCAACACTCGCAGGCACTGTCGAGCGCCTTTTCTCAACCTTTGCCTTTAATTCAAGCAGTTCGTTCATCACAGGAACTGATTTCTCTATGGCATTCACGCCAAGAAAGCTGCTCCCGCTGTGGTATGATTTCCCGAAAATGTCTATCTGCCAGTCAACATTGCCGTTGGATGCAATCGTGATGTCATCGCTATCGCCATCCATGCTTAAAAAATAATCAGCCTTGAGTTTTCCGAGGTCTGCAAGGTAGCAGAGACCTGAATAAGGTCCCATCTCCTCATCCGTAGTCAACGCGATATTCAGGTTGTATTTTGGTTTTATGCTTAGTTCTTGCATAGCCAAGAGCACGGTTAAAAGTGCGGCAACACCACCTTTTGAATCCGCTACTCCTCTTCCGAAGAGGCGCTCATCCTTTCTCGTGACCTCAAACGGCGGCACACTCCAGCTTCCGCTTGCAGGCACAACGTCAAGATGCGTGTTGATAAGAAGCGTCTTCTGTGCACCTGCATTTTTTATAGCGCATAAATTAACCCTCTCACCTTGAAGATGTGCAAGCCTTGGATTTTTCTTCTCGAACAATTCCCTCGGCATGTGAATAATCTCAACCCCGAAATCAAGGTCTTTGAGCTTGCTCGCCACAAAGTCCATAATTTTTCCATAGTTCTCGCCAGGGGGCACCTGCGTTGGTATGCGCACAAGCTCATCGAGTGTCTTTATAGCCTCGCCTGTTCTTGATTCCAGATAATCGAATAATTCCATCATCGGTTCAAGCACGCTTTTATAACCCAAATCCTTTTTGCCTTGCCTTTAGCTATTAGAAGAGATGACCCTCGAAGAAGAGATTCGTGCAGTGGAGGATGAAATCTCCAGAACAAAATACAACAAAGCCACCGAAGGTCACATAGGTCGCCTCAAGGCAAAGCTTGCCCACCTCAAGGAGCTTGTCCAGAAAAGGGCTTCTTCAAAATCCGCAGGTGAGGGGTTTGCAGTCAGGAAATCCGGAGATGCGTCTGTTGTGCTCGTGGGTTTTCCTTCGGTTGGGAAAAGCACTCTTTTGAACAGCCTTACGAATGCCGAATCGCAGGTTGCGGCTTATGAGTTTACCACGCTGGACGTTATCCCTGGCACAATGAAATATAAAGGCGCCACAATCCAGATACTCGACGTGCCTGGTCTTGTGAAAGGGGCTGCCTCGGGCAGAGGAAGGGGGAGAGAGGTGATATCCATAGTAAGGAATGCGGACATGGCAGTTATATTGCTCGATGTTTTCCAGCTTGGCAACTACGATGTTCTCGTTCAAGAGCTGAATGATGCTGGCATACGCATAAATTCAAGACCTCCAGATGTTACAATACGTAAAAAACCGAGAGGCGGGATTACCATCAGCAGCACCGTGGGGCTTCCTCTGGAGGAAGATACCATAAGATCCATCTTCAACGAGTACAGGCTCCACAATGCCAATGTGGTGATACGCCAGCCCGTCAATATTGACCAGTTGATAGATGCTATTCTGGGCAACAGGAAATATATGCCCGCGCTCGTGGTTATAAATAAAATCGACCTCGCAGATGAAGCTTTGTTAAAAAAATGCAGAGAAGAATTCCCTGATGCGCTTCTTGTCTCGGCAGACAGGAAAATAAATATAGAAGAGCTGAAGGAGGCGCTGTTTGAAAAACTCGGGTTTATCAGGATTTACCTCAAACCGCAGGGGGAGCAGCCTGATATGGACGAACCCCTGATTGTGAGAGCAGGCTCAACCATCGGAGATATATGCGACAGGCTACACCGTGATTTCAGGAAGAGATTCAGGTATGCGCAGGTCTGGGGCAACTCAGCGAAGCACGAAGGTCAGCGCGCAGGTATCGAGCATGTGCTTTATGATAATGATATTCTTACAATAGTTTTGAGGAAGTGAAACCGCAGATGAAGACGCCCAGAGTCACGCCTCTGGAGGGCGTGTCCACGCATGGCTGCGCCATGCGTGTGCGCGGAGTCGAGAACCCGCAGGGTTTCGGCACCGATAAACGCAGATTTGTTCCTGTAACGCCGCTACTTACTGTTGACGCACTTATAATATACGAGGGAAAAATTGTGCTTATCAGGCGCAAAAACCCGCCTTTTAAGGGTCATTTTGCGCTTCCAGGTGGGTTTGTGGAGGTTGGAGAAACTGTCGAGGTGGCTGCTGTCCGCGAGGCAAAGGAAGAGACCGGGCTTGACATAGAGCTTATCAAGCTCCTTGGTGTTTACTCAGACCCTTCGCGCGACCCCAGAGGTCATACTGTTTCTGTATGCTTTCTCGCAAAAGGGAGGGGAAAACTTAAAGCAGGTTCGGATGCTAAGGATACAGGGCTTTTCGGTTTGGATGAAATACCCGAACTGGCATTTGACCATAACAAAATCATAGAAAACGCTAAAAGTGATATCAATGGAATTCTGTCCGAAATGCAAGTGCATGATGATACCTGCGAATAAGGTTTTTAAGTGCAGGAAATGTGGATTCGAAAAAGAGATTAAAAAAGGCTTTGTCTCCAAGACAGAGAGAAAAGAGCGCGAGGTTACAGTGCTTGAGGAGCGCAGCATGGGGATGCCCACGACGAGGGCTATATGCGAGGAGTGCGGGAACGATACCGCATACTGGTGGCTGAGGCAGCTTCGCGCGGCTGATGAGAGCGAGGTCAGATTTTTCCGGTGCACCAAATGCGGGAAGACGTGGCGGGAGTATAATTGATAAATCTTATAACCCAAGCAGCCA
>CAYXIP010000009.1:15373-30417 GCA_964465515.1 uncultured Candidatus Methanoperedens sp.
ATGCGGGAAGACGTGGCGGGAGTATAATTGATAAATCTTATAACCCAAGCAGCCAATTCAGCCCGTCATGAAGCAGAAACTAACAGTCAATCTTGAAAAAGACCTCAAACTCCCCGCAAACGTCTGGAAATTCGGCGACGACATAGATACGGATGCAATAATCCCCGGCAAGTACCTCACGCTTAACAAACCCGAGGAGCTTGCAAAGCATGCTTTTGAAGGCGTGCGCCCGGAATTCTCAAGAAGCGTAAAAGAAGGGGATATCATCGTCGCGGGCTATAATTTCGGATGCGGCTCCTCGCGAGAGCATGCGCCACTGGCATTGAAAGGTGCAAGAGTAAAATGCGTCATCGCAAAATCCTTTGCGCGCATCTTTTTTCGCAACTCGATAAATATCGGGCTTGCGCTTCTTGAATGTGCAGATACGGATAAAATAGAGGAAGATAATCGCATTGAGGTTGATTTTGAGTCCGGGGTAATCACCAATATCACAAAGAACGAGACTTACAGTGCGACGCCGCTTCCCGACTTCGTGCGCGACATAGTCGAGGCTGGCGGGCTTATAGGGTTTGCTAAAAAAATAGTGGTGTGAATAAAAAATAAAAAAAGTTAGTAATATGCTTTTGGCATATTACTGGCTTGATTCGTATCTTTTCAGAATTGTTATAACCTGATTGAGCAGGTTCTTTGATTCTGTAAGGTGCTTGGCACCGATATCTGCTGCCTTATCAAGATTTGAATCCAGTATGAGCAGATTCTCCTGGAGCAGGTATATCAGGTACATCATCACGCACCAGTATACTGCAAGAGCCAGGAATGAAAAAATCCCGATAACAACCAACTGACTGTATATCAACGTCGTAGATTGATCAAGCGGCTGCAAGATATTTATTGACACCATGAAATTCCAAAGAATTATTACTCCAAATATCAGGGGTACAATTGTTGCCAGAATTAAGGTTTGTTTACTCAGTCTCATACCATTACCTCCTGTTACCTTCTGTAAGTTATCTTTCTATTTAAAATTATCTTGCACCAGATATTTGGAACTCTATTGGATATTTATATGTAGAGAGGCTCCAATTTTGTGATATGGAAAAAATCGAAGCCCCATGCCCTTCATGCTCGCCGCTTACACCAGTACCCCACATTATTCTGAAAGGCACAAAGCACATACTTTTGCAATGCGAAGCGTGCAGGTCTGTGCACAGAGAGAAAAAGCCTAAGAAAAAGCTATTGAGGGTAATCGTGAGCAGTGGAGAGAAAGCAATCCATGCAAGAGCCATGCTATCAGGCATAATAAGCAAGGGTGATGAACTCGTCATAGATGATGAAAAAACCGGGGAGGCAACTCTTGTTCAGGTCACTTCCCTTGAGGTCGGGGATAAAAGGAGAGACAGCGCTGCGGCAGAAGACATAAACACGCTCTGGGCGCGTGCGATTGATGAGGTGGTCGTGAAAATCGCAGTAAGCCGCGGCGGAATTACCGAATCTTTAGAGCTTCGGGTGCCTGGTGAGCAGGAATTTGTCATCGGGGATAAGGTCAATGTAAATAACCGCGAATTAAAAATCATAAGGATAAAAATAAGAGGCGGTGGATTTAAAAGCAGAAAAGGTGTTGCAATCAAAGCAAAGGATATCAGGCGTATCTATGCCGACTCTGGATTCCGTGAGCCAAAAATTTCAAGAGCTGGGGAGCGTGTTGTGATTAAAAAGCGGGAGTCTGTATGGAGTTTGAAGAAGGGAAGAAAAGGTTGATAGAGGATTTGCGCCTTCATGGTATAAGCGAACGCGTGCTCGATGCCATGCGCAAAGTCCCAAGGCACCTCTTTGTCCCAGAAAGGGAGCGGAGGAATGCGTATGCAGACTATCCTTTGCCCATCGGATGGGGACAGACAATCTCGGCCCCTCATATGGTTGCCATTATGTGCGAGCTTCTTGATATTCAGGATGGCATGAAGATCCTTGAGATAGGAGCAGGTTCTGGCTATCATGCCGCTGTGATGGCAGTACTTGCAGGAAGCGGGCATGTATATGCTGTTGAAACGATAGAAGGTCTGGCTTTTTTTGCAAGGGATAACCTGAAAAAAGCTGGCATTAACAACGTTACTATAATTGTGGAGGACGGATCGCTCGGGCTTCCCGGTTATGCGCCCTACGACAGAATCAGCGTTGCGTGCGCCGCACCTGAGATCCTCGATACACTAACAGAGCAGCTCAAGACTGGGGGAAAGCTTGTTATCCCTGTGGGCAGGTATTTCCAGGAACTTTATCTTGTGACAAAAACCAACGGGTTGAAAAAAGAAGCAAAAGGGAGCGTTGTGTTCGTGCCGCTTGTGGGAAAAAAAGGATTTAAATAGAGCCGAGCTCGCCAGATTTTATTTTCTCAACAAGCCTGTTCCACTCGTTCTTTTTTAATGAATATTAAATTTTTGCCTCTTCAATCCATTAACTATATTTCGATGCCTGCCAATGAAAAGGAGCATGAAGTACATCATAGTCACAGGCGGCGTGATGAGCGGGCTTGGGAAAGGTATAACAGCGGCTTCCACAGGGCGGATTCTAAAAAACAAGGGCTTCAATGTTACAGCTATCAAGATAGACCCTTATATTAACATAGATGCAGGCACCATGAGCCCCTACCAGCACGGCGAGGTTTTCGTGCTCAAGGATGGGGGCGAGGTCGACCTTGACCTGGGAAATTACGAACGTTTCCTTGATATCGAGCTCACGCGCGAGCATAACATCACCACAGGACAGGTTTACCAGGCGGTCATAGAAAAAGAGAGGCAGGGAGATTATCTTGGCAAGACAGTGCAGATTATTCCCCATATAACAAACGAGATAAAGGAACGTATAAGGAAAGTGGCTAAAAAAAGCGGCGCAGATATATGCATCATAGAAATTGGCGGCACTGTTGGCGATATAGAAAGCATGCCTTTCCTTGAAGCCATGCGCCAGATGCACAGCGAAGAACACGAAGAAGACGTGGCTTTCGTGCATGTGACATTGGTACCAATGGATACGCAGGGCGAGCAGAAGACAAAGCCAACGCAGCATTCGGTAAGGGAGCTTCGAAGCCTCGGTCTCCAGCCCGATGCAATCGTGGCTCGCTGCAAGGAGCCTTTACTTTCTGATACCAAATCAAAAATCGCACTTTTCTGCGATGTCCCTGTGAATGCCGTTGTAAGCGCACATGATGCAAAGGATATCTATTACGTACCGTCCATGATGGAAAAGGAAGGGCTTTCAGATTATTTGATGCAGAAGCTCAGGCTTACTCCGAGGGAAACCTCGCAAGAATGGGATATCCTGATGAAAAAGATGGCTTCCATGGATAAAGAGATACGCGTTGCTGTTGTTGGGAAATATGCCCATCTCGGGGATTCCTACATAAGCATAAACGAGGCGCTCAAGCATGCCGGGATTGAATGCGGCTGCCATGTAAAAATCGACTGGCTTGATGCCGAGGAGTTTGAGAAGAAACCCGAAACACTGGAGATGCTAAAAAAATACAACGGCATTCTTGTGCCTGGAGGCTTTGGGGTTCGCGGTACAGAGGGCAAGATACTTGCGATAAAGTATGCGAGGGAACACAACATGCCGTATCTTGGCTTATGCCTCGGGATGCAGCTTGCAGTCATCGAGTTTGCACGCCACGTGGTTGGATTTACTGATGCCAACAGCTCTGAACTTGCAAGGACAGAGCATCCTGTGATTGACCTTTTGCCTGAGCAGGAAAATATCAAGAACATGGGCGGTACCATGCGCCTTGGGAACTGTGAGGCTGTACTGACAAAAGGATCACTTGCCCACAAAATGTACGGCGAAAGTTTAATCGAACGTCACAGGCACAGGTATGAGGTGAATCCGAAGTATATCTCGCAGATCGAGGCAAAGGGCATGAAATTCACAGGAAAAAGCGATCATCGGATGGAGATTGCTGAGATACCGGGGCATAAGTTCTTCTTCAGCTCGCAGTTCCATCCAGAATTCAGGTCAAGACCCGGGAAGCCCTCTCCTCCTTTTCTTGCTTTTGTGAAAGCTGCGAGTGAGTGCTCGTAAAATTAGTATGATCTCAAGGCTCCTTCCTCAACCCATAAAATACGACGGCTCGCAGATAGCCCCGCTCTGGGCTTACAGCATGGGAATAAAGGGCGACTCCATCGTGGTTTTCCACGGCGCGATGGATGTTACATTTGAAAACATGAAAGACCTTGAGGACAGGAGGGCGAAAAAGACCATTCGTGGCGATGATTTAATCCATATTATTGTGGAAAGGTTCGATTCGCCCGCAAGCATGCGTTTGGCATATTACATGCAGCGTCTCCTTGTAGTTTGTGTGAAAGATGTGCTTGAGGGTCATGGAATTAAGACGATACGAAACGGTGATGACCTTTTTATCGAGGGGAGAAAGCTGACGGTGAGCATAGCCAGCGCCTGCATATCGAGTGAGAAAATACATTGCGGGATAAACCTTACAACGCGAGGGACTCCAGAGGATATAAAGACTGCCGCCCTGGAAGATTTCGGGATTAAAGACTGGAAAATCATTGCTCAGGGGATAGCCGAAGCTTTTTTGCATGAGATAGAGGATATCGAAGGCGATATTGTTAAAACAAAAACTCTATGAACCTGATCAAACTTGGGATTTACCTGATACTCATCGGTTTTGCGCTTGCTCTTATAGGGATGATATTATCGTCCCAGAATGCTGCTTTTAGCGGGCTTGTCATGATAGGCCCTATACCAATCGCTTTTGGCACATCGCCTGGAATTACGGCATTTGCTATGGTTATAGGCTTGCTGCTTATGCTTGCGTTTTTTATTCTCTGGAGGAAAAATGCCTGACTGGACTCTTTTGATCGCAGCAGGAATGGTGCTGACAATACTGGGATTCTTTTTAGTGGCTTTTGGCATAATGCGTTCTGCCAGGGAAAGCGCCGGTCTGGAGGGGAGAGATCAGGAACCCAGAGAAATGAAAGTAAAAGGCGGAGGCGTGATTTTAATCGGTCCTGTGCCTATTGTTTTCGGCACAGATAAAAGATATGCGCTACTCCTCACGATTCTGGCGATCGTGCTGATGCTTCTGGCTCTGCTATTCCTGAAATAGCCTGTATAATTTTTTTGAAGAGTTACATTAATAAATAACTAAGATAATGTAGGAGGTATGAACATGGTGGAAGATACTGGGAAAATCATAAGTAAAGGCTTTGAAACATACACAGAGAACCTCAATCTGAGTATCCCTTTTGTTATTAATGTAGTTATAACAGGCGTGCTGTCAGTGATCATGTTTATTGGCGGCTTCTTCTATATTTTCGGGTCTTCGTTATCATCCGTTAAAAATGCCACAACTCCCGAACAATTCATTTCGATAATTCTTCCCCTGGTAAGGCAGCATCTCTTTGAGATCCTTATGTTGATAATAATCTATTTTTTAATTGTCTCATTCTTCGAGTCATTCTTTCTGGCAGGAGCTATCGGAATGGCAAAACAAGCCACTGAGACTGGAAAAACAGAGCTATCCACTATGATAGAGGTTGGAAAAAAGAACGTTGTAAATCTTTTTCTTGCTGAGATTCTGGTGGGATTGCTTTCAATTGCTGGTATAGTATTCATAGTGCCAGGTGCGATGAAGACCAATATCTCTCAAATTTTATCGTTTGAGAACACAGGTGCAATTTTATTGCTTATCGGGGGATTTTTATTATGGGTTATATATCTGGTGATATTAAGCCTTGTACTTGCAGTTTTCACGTATGCGCTGGTTATAGATTCTCTTGGGCCAATCGATGGAATACTCTCAGGTTTTAGATTCTTCAGAAAACATAAGTTAGATGTATTCATGCTGTGGCTGATTATAGGAGTAATTGTAATTGTTCTTTTTATTGTTGGGCAGGTTATGGGGGCAATTCCGGTCATGAACTTCGTCTGGCCTTTTATCAATATGTTCATAAGTATTGTCGTTATCCCTCCCCTGACCACGCTGTGGTGGGTTCGTTTATACATGACAAGAACGGGCAAAAAAATCTACTTCAACGAGCTTCTGGCTCATCCAAACGAGCTTGAAAAATTTAAAGTTTTTCAATAAAAGCTTCTATTCTGGCAAGAGCCTCAATCAATTCCTCTCGTGATGTGGCATAAGAACACCGCAGATACCCCGCACCGCATTCCCCGAACACATCGCCGGGCACTACTGCCACTTTCTGTTCCTTTAAAAGCCTGCCTGCAAACTCCTCTGAGGCCAAACCTGTGCTTTTTATGGATGGAAACGCGTAGAAAGCACCTCTTGGTTCAAAACAATCAAGCCCGAGCTTGTTAAGACCGCCCACAATAAGCCTTCTTCTCCTGTCGTATTCCCTGACCATCTTCTGCATCTCACCATCTCCGTTTTTAAATGCCTCAACTGCCCCCATCTGGGCTGTAACCGGGGCGCAGAGCATGGTATATTGATGGATTTTCGTCATTGCTTCGAGCAGCTCCTCTTTACCTAAGGCAAAGCCGATGCGCAATCCTGTCATGGCATGCGATTTTGACAGTCCATTTAAGATTATGCTTCTTTCCTTCATCCCGGAGAGCGAGGAAAAACAGGTATGATCTCCTTCATAGGTCAGTTTGCCGTATACCTCATCCGAGATTACCACGATGTCGTTTTCATTCACCACATCTGCTATCTCCTCAAGGTCTTTTTTTCTCATGACAGCACCGGTGGGATTATTGGGATAACTCAGAACAAGGGCTTTGGTTTTATCTGTGATGCTCTTTTTTACCTGCTCTGCTACGACCCTGAACTCATCCTCCTCGTACGTTGGAACAACAACAGGTTTTCCACCTGCCAGAGAAACACTGGGTTTATATGAAACATAGCAGGGCTCAGGGATTATGACCTCATCGCCAGGGTTTGTTATCGCCCTGAATGCCAGGTCTGCGGCTTCGCTAACGCCTGTTGTAACAAGAATCTCGTTCCTTGGATTATAATCAACATTAAAGTCCTTCCTGTAACATTCTGAGATCAATTCCCTCAGTTCAAGAAGACCATAGTTTGAGGTGTATGAGGTGAATCCTTTCTCAAGCGAGTAGATGCACGCCTCGCGAATATGCCACGGCGTTACGAAATCCGGTTCTCCAACGCCGAGCGATATAACCCCGTCCATCTCAAGCACGAGATCAAAGAATTTCCTTATGCCTGAGGGTGGGATGTCTCTTACTCTTTCTGATACGAACGACATGACATCACGGCGATACTGCAAGGCGTTCCGAGCGTTCTTTCTCAAACAGCACATCTCCGTCTTCTTTGTATGCGCGCAGCACAAAATGGGTCACAGTTCCCTGCACCTGCTCAAGCGTTGCTATTTTCTCTGCCACAAAGAAAGCCACGTCCTTCATGGACTTTCCACGAACTGTGAGAGAAAGGTCATGGTCGCCTGAAATAAGCCTTACTGACCTGACCTCAGGGAATTTCGCAATCCTCTCTGCAATGGCATCATAGCCGGTTCTCGAGCGCAGCGCTACCTTCAGCTCGATAATGGCATACACATATTCCTCGCCCGCCTTTTCCCAGTCGATTACGGTCTTGTATTTTCTTATTATCCCTTTTTTTTCCATCTCTTTTATTTTTGAGGCTACTTCCGATTCTTTCTTTCCGGTCATGGCTGCGATTTCTCTGGGTGTGATTTTCGGATTGCTTTCCAGTATCTCAAGAATTTCTTTCATAATTGCGCCTCGGCTTTCCTATGCGCTAAGGGTTAATAGGTTTTGTGTTTATTTTTCAATGAATAGGAAATTATAATTGCGAATTCCCGGAGTTCCATTCTGGAGTGCAGGATTTTTTGAGATTTAAATACTTTCGCTGCGCTCTTGCCAAAGGGTTTTAAGCACAGATGCCAGAGTGTCAACCATGGAGAGAATGGCAAATAGAGAGGTTCGCCGTGACAGGCACACGGTATCGTTACTTTCAGACAACATGATATTTGCTCCTAAATACAGAACGTTGGATTTATTATTTTATACAACACAAAACAGCAAAAGTATGATGGCTTTGGAGAAATGAAAAGGAAGTATGGAGATGAAAACTCTTTTAAGGAACAAGTTGCTAAATAGAAATTTAATAAAGAGTCAAATATTGATTATTCTAAAAGAGAAAAGTTCTATGCGCCAAAATGAATTGGCACGGTACATAGGTATATCCCCAAATTCACTTAAAAAAATAGCAAATGAATTAGTATCTTCTAATTTAATTAAAAAAGACAAAATTAAAGGATTTGTGAATTACACGATACTAAATAGTTCTAGCGAGAATTGAAATTGTGAATACTTTATCTTTAATTAATTTATTGGACGCGAATGAAAATGTTTGATGAAATCAGTAATAAAAACCCTAATCTTGTTCCTTATTTAGACAAAGTTCTAAATAGGGACTCCTTTGAATTATTAAAAGAACTTCCCACAGAATCTGTTGATGTAATGATCACAAGTCCCCCATATTACAGCCAGCGAGACTATGGTCATGGGATTGGAAATGAGAAAACCCTTGATGAATATATTGATAAAATTGTTGATATCTTTGAAAAATGTGTCAGTGTAGTTAATCAAAATGGTAGTCTTTTTGTAAATATGGGGGACAAATATCAAGATGGGTCGCTGCTCTTATCGCCATACAAATTTGCGGAGAAAGCCATCCAGAGAACTGGAGTCAAATTAATTAATATAATAACATGGGTAAAGCCAAATCCTGAGCCACGACAGTTCAAGCGACGACTTGTAAATAGCACCGAGCCTTTTTTCCACTTTGTTAAATCAAATACCTATAACTATTATCCAGAAAAATTCAACTGCAATGGAAATGGAAATCTTTTACGGTCAAAGAAAAAGAATATCAATACCAATATTGGAAGAAGTTATTTTGACTTAATTGAAAGTTCAGATCTCAGTGAGGGACAAAAACAGCTTGCAAGAGAAGAGCTTGAGGCGGTTATCTCCGAAGTGAAAGAAGGAAATATCTCGTCGTTCCGGATGAAAATTCGAGGTATTCATTCTGCTTCGTACGGTGGCTATGAAGGGGGAAGGAAAGACCACATTAGGAAGAAAGGATATACTATAATACGGATGTCTGGCCAACCGTTGAAAAAAGATGTCATTGAATGTCCCATTCTATCACTAAAATACTTGAATCATCCTGCTATATACCCCGAGTTTTTAGTAGAGGAGTTACTCAATCTAACAACAATAGAGGGAGATATTGTTTTAGATCCATTTCTTGGGTCTGGAACTACTGCAATCGTTGCAAAGCGAATGGGGCGTCATTACATAGGAATAGATATCAATAGAGAATATTGTGAATTGGCCATGGAACGGTTAAGAGATATTATGATACAACCATCGCTAAATAAGTTTTGTATGATTGAGTAAATAAATTTATGGAGAAAATAGTATGGTAGAACCCTACATTAAGGTTTTTGATAACCGGAGCGTTTTAGTAAAGACAAGCGGCGAAACAATAACCTATATCGAAGGTCCGCCAGACGAGGCAGCAAAAGAACGCCTTAGAAGAATCAAAACCGAACTTGATGGTGGCTGGCTAGAGGCTATTATAACAGAGTCTATATCAAGTCGTACTGAAGAACTTCCGACTACATTAGAAGAGGATACAATATCTGTTATTAACAAATTAGTTGATTCTGTAACAAGCGAAATTGGACGGGCCCTTGTAGGTTTATTAGTACTTCAATTAACAGTCAAGGCAATTGAACCCAATCAAAGTGTGCGATTGCATAAAGGAGGACGGGGTAATTTTTCTTGGAAAGATGGGATTCCGATGAGAACTTTAGATAATACATACGTCACACCAGTACTTAGGGAATTTGATCTTCTTCGCCTTAATGCTGATGGTTTCATGATGACAAGGAGCTTAGCAGAAAATTATCCATATACTATATTTTACAAAGCTGCTGTTCGTGGTGCAAAGAATGAGTGGCTTTGGCTCGTTGATAAAATGGAAGATAATCTTTTAGATGCCGAAGAAGCTCTAAAAATCTTGATAGGGCTTTTGGCGAATCGTTCTGAAAAGTTCAAAGAATTAGCTGATGAAACAGTTGAGTTAGCTCAAGAGTATATTAACAAATCACCTTCACTTTCAGATATATATACTCTGATTACTACACATATCACACAATCAACATACTCAGCTCGATTATTAGAAGTTGCAATGCATAGTTTGATTCAGGTGATTGAGGAGGAAGGACTTCTCGAGGGGGAGGGAAAACTTTTACCTCTATGTCAAATGAGAACTGCGAACAAAAAGCATGATAATATTGGAGATATCGAGATTGCAGATATTTATGGAAATGAAAAAATTGTTCTTGAGGCTTGGGATGCCAAGTACGGAAAACCATATCTAAGAGATGAATTAGAGGAAGTGAAAGAAAAATTAGAAGACAAACCCGATGTAAGAATTGTAGGTTTTGTTGTCGATACCGAGCCAGATATAAAAAAAGAAATAAAAGTAAGATTGGAAGAGATAAAAGAATTGACTGGAACAGAAGTCAAGATTATTTCATTTCGGGATTGGATAACATATTGGCTAAAGCGAACAAAAATAAATGAAGATGATTTGGGGAAATCGTGGATAATTGCATACGCTGAATCGTTAGGTCAGAAACGGAGGGAAAAAGCACCGATTGATGAACCATCAGATGAGTGGGTAAAATCATTACAGGAAATTTTGCAAGAAAATATTTAAAAATATAGGATATGAGAGCCGTCATTCCCTTCAAGAAAAGCAATGCCAAATCAAGGCTGGGAGCATTGCTCTCTGAAAAAGAGCGCGAAATGCTTGCGATAGCCATGCTCAATGATGTGGCAGAGGCTTTAATAGAATCCGGCTGTTTTGATGTAATTGATGTGTTATCAACCTCTATCCTTGAAGTTAAAGGAGCAAATATTGTTTTAACAGACTTGGGTTTGAATGAAGCCTTGAACGAATACCTCCAGAAAATGTCCTCGCATTCCATAAACGAGCCTGTTTTGATCATCACGGCTGACCTTCCGCTTGTTTCAATAAAAAACATCAGGGATATCGTTTCATCCTCTGCTGATATTGTGATCGCCCCGGGCAGAATGGGGGGCACCAATGCTTTATTCATCCGGGAACCTTCAAGTTTCCATGTGGATTACTATGGTGCAAGCTTCCTGAAACACCTGAAGATTGCGCGAAAAAACAACCTTGAGCTTCGGGTTTTTGACTCCTTTAACCTGAGCACGGACATAGACGAGGTGGAAGACCTTGCAGAGGTGCTGCTTCACGGAAAAGGGCATGCGCAGGATTATCTTAAAAAACTCGGGTTTAATATCGTGGAAAATGCTGGACGAGTCGGGGTAAAGAGAGAATAGACGGCGCAAAGTATATCTCATATCATAATGAAGAATAGCATCATGCAGCTTGAAAAACTAAGGCACGGCACTGAACTTTTAAAACGCGGATTTGCAAAGATGCAAAAAGGCGGGGTGATAATGGACGTAACCACGCCTCAGGAAGCACTGATAGCGGAGAGGGCGGGCGCCGTTGCCGTAATGGCTCTTCATGCAGTACCCGCTGACATAAGGAAAGCCGGAGGCGTGGCAAGAATGGCTGACCCTGCGGTGATCGCAGCTATTATCGATTCAGTCACAATACCCGTGATGGCTAAAGCTCGGATAGGGCATTTCGTTGAGGCTGAAATCCTTGAGGCGCTTGGTGTTGACATGGTGGACGAATCCGAGGTATTGACGCCTGCTGACGAGAGCTTCCATATAGACAAGACAAGGTTCACCATACCTTTTGTATGCGGGGCAAGAGACCTTGGCGAGGCGTTGCGCAGGATAAACGAAGGCGCTGCAATGATAAGGACAAAGGGAGAAGCAGGGACTGGCGACGTTAAGGAGGCTGTCCGTCACATGCGGGCTATCATGGGCGCAATAAGGGAGCTGAAGGGAAAGGGTTCTGAGGAGCTCATCGCAGTTGCACGAAGGACAGAGGCGCCCATCGAGCTTGTGAAGGAGACTGCCGAGCTTCAGAGATTGCCTGTGGTGAACTTCGCCGCCGGGGGCATTGCCACGCCTGCTGATGCTGCGCTGATGATGAGGCTTGGTGCGGATGGTGTTTTCGTGGGCTCAGGGATATTCAAGGCTGAGAACCCTGAGAAGATGGCGTCCGCAATAGTGGAGGCTGTGAATAATTACGATAATCCTGCCGTGCTTGCTGAGATTTCAAAGGGGCTTGGAGGGGCAATGAAGGGGATTGATATCCGAAGCCTTACAGAGAAGGAAGTGCTGCAGGCGCGAGGGTGGTAAATAACGTCTGAATTATATAATATCATCCCTTTTCAAGTAGTTCTTCAATAATGAATTCGCAAATTTTTTCTTTTCTTTCTTCACAAAATTCATCATAATCCAAATTCTCTGTAACAATTGTTTTAGGTAGGAAATGTTTCTCCAAAATATTGTTAGGATCTACTTTTTCAAGATAATCATATGGACTTTTACCTTGTATGTTTAAATTTGTTGCATCCGTTATCAGCATTCTGTTTACAATGTTATTGATTTTTTCTCCATCTTCTATGCCTTTCTCTTTTAAAAACTTACGTGGGAATATATGGTGATCATGTAATTTGGATGTATGCAAAAATTCATTAGAATATATATCCTTTGCATTGTTAATTAAAGGTAGGCAAATTATTGCTTTGTAGCGCGCATCCGCTGACGAATCAATTTCATCAATCATATCTGGAATCTTTTCTTTAATTTTTTTGAAATTTATTTTGTCTGGAATTTTGTGTAGTGCTTTTGGACCAATCCATTTTCTAAGTGCAATATAATGATCGCTAATTTTATTGTCTGTCCTTGAATCATATTCTCTATTAAAAATTGATCCCCAATACCAATTATCAATTTTCTCCTGCATGCGAGGTTTATAAATTTGTTCGTAGCCCTTATATTTATCAAACCACCACCATATGGCAGCCAGTGTAACGATCATTGGAGAATAGGGAATATATTTTTTATTGTATACCCCGTACTTATATTTCATTTCATCAAATGCTTTGTTTAAGTATTTGCAGGCATCTTTCCAATCTTCTTTAAATTCTCTGGAACCATCTTTTTTATTGTGGTATACTTTATATAAATTCATTAAATCTTTTTTTGTACATGTTGGGTTTTTATCGATTTCGCCTTTATCTTTATTTTTTGTTCCTTTTATTAAAGATACTGTTTTTAGAATGTAAACGGGGTCAAGGTCGTAACTATTAAAGTTTGGATACTCTGTTTTACTATCTTTCCATAAAATCCTTAAGTTAACATCTATTTGATTTAACTTCGCAACCAACAAATCAAAAATTGTTAAATCTGTTCCTTCCTTATTTAAAAGCTGAAATATGTTGTAATGATCCTGAGAGTTTAATTTATTTTCTGCTTTTTCGATTACACATTTATATTCTTCTATTATTTTCTTTATTTTAAAAATGTTTTCCCGATACCGTTCTTTTTCTTTCAATCGATCAACAGCGCACTTTATCCATTCATCTACATACTTATCATTCAGAATAAATTCAATGGGTATAAGTTTCTCCTTTCCTTGCCTTTCATAATCTGCTTTATCGTCAGTTTCTGTTCTTTTTGCAATAATAAAAGATGGTTTGTCTATATCAGGATTTAATCGAGCTATATTATCTATATTTGTTGTGATCTTAAAAAAAATCTTGTAATTTTTACCTTTGTGTTCAATTGGCTCAAACGGTTCAAATCTATCTGGAGGTCTAAATAACCTATAAAATGTATTGAGTCTTTGCTGACCGTCTATAACATAATAA
Organism: uncultured Candidatus Methanoperedens sp.; assembly: GCA_964465515.1. Classification (GTDB taxonomy): domain Archaea; phylum Halobacteriota; class Methanosarcinia; order Methanosarcinales; family Methanoperedenaceae; genus Methanoperedens. Next base: position 29,221 of record CAYXIP010000009.1, read on the forward strand.
TCGGGTGTAAAAAATTCTTCATTTGTTTCTCTAAAAGAGCGCTTTCCAAATGTTTGATTCATATTAGCCTTTAAGAACATTAATGTGCCTATCGGATATTGGCGAATTACACTTTCAACCAATTTAGCCATTTGTTCTGGTGTCCATACAAATTCTCTTTGAAAATCAGGCAAACATACTTTATCTCGATCTATTTCAGAAATTAACTTAGTTATTTCGATATGATCTACATCTCTGATAATATTAGCCATTTTCATCCTTTACTATTATGTCTGATTAACTTAATCCTAACCATCTTATTAATTTTCCTCGCATTTTGCTAAAATATTGCCCCTCAAAAATCATTGCTATTTTTCTAATTCTATAACTATCTCCGCATACAGCTCTGTCGAGCATCTCCACCCCATGCGTATCATCATTCAAGCACCTGCGCCTCCAATAACTATTTTATATCATAATCCGATATGTAATTATATATGACAACCATCACGCTGAAAACCAAAGGACTGCAAAATGAAATACTGGAGAGGATGGTCTCTTTGGGTCTGGCATCCACAAAAAAGGAGGCAATAGACTTTGCTTTACTGAAAATGGGATTCGATATCGGACTTTTAAAATCGGAAGAAATTCTTAAATTTGTTGATAAAATTGTAGCAAAAAAAAGGATGATGCCTGAAGAAGTGGCTGCTGAAATAGAACGCGTGAAAAATGAAAGCTTATATTGATTCTTCAGCGATCATTTACGCCTTTGAGTTTAAAAACAGCAACTCCAGAAAAATCCTGGATTTAATAATTCGGGGAGAAATTGAGGCATATATAACTCAAAAAGTAATTAAGGAGACCAAAACTTTTTTTGTACGAAATCGCGGTGAGAAGGTCTGGACTGCCGTTAGGACAGTTTTAACAAGGCATTTTAACCTCATCAAAGAAGCAAATTATTCCATCGAAAAATACCGAGGACAAATTAAAGATAAGGATCTGGAGCACCTTGCTGCATTTAAAGATTTGAATTTGGATCTGCTGATAGCGTATGATAGAGACTTCAAGGATATTTCAGGATATGTTACTCCAAAGAATTTTCTTATAAAAATAAATAAAAAATTTAATACCGACTTCGAATTCTGAATTTTAACGACCATAAACCTTTTATCTCAACCGACCTTTTCAGCATATCATGGTGGATTTCGAGGAGATTGA
>CAYXIP010000010.1:0-29066 GCA_964465515.1 uncultured Candidatus Methanoperedens sp.
ATAGGCTTTGCTGGAATGCCAAATTTTTTCCAATCTTCAATGCCCCGCTCCGCCCGCCTCGGCATGCTCTGCCGCATACCTCTCCGTAATCAGCGCGCGCCGCAGCCTGAAAAGCACTTTCTGCTTGTCAAAACTATATTTCTCCGCAAGCATCTTAACGAGACGCTTTTTTGAACCGCCTTTCAAGCTCATCTCTGCCATTATGGCGTCCACGAACTCCTTGCTGGAATCTGCTTCTTTTTTGGCTTCCGGCTTAGTCCCGGATTTCGCTTCAGGTTTTACCTCTGGCTTGACCTCGGCTTTTGCCGCCTCAGGTTTTGGTTCAGGCGCCCTCGATACTTCTTTAGCAGCCTCGGCTTTTTGAACCTCAAAAGGCGCTTTAACAGCTACTGCGCCAGCTTTTTCCTTTTTCACCTCTGGTTTTATAAGCCCTATCAGCGTTGCTTTGGCTGCTTCTTTGGCTGCTTTATTTGTGGGTTTCTCCTCTGCCATGCCATCACCTCGAAATCTCAACAGGCGTAATAATTCCTTTCTCTATACCGAACTTTTTGCACGTTAGCATCACATTATCCTGCACCTGCGCCACCTTGAACTTCTTTTCAACCGAAGAGCCGTTGGATTTGATTTTGATCAGCCCACCCTTTAAGAGCTTCAGCGCCCTTGCTGTATTCATATTAAGCTCCACGAAATCGTTATCGTCAGCCAGACCAAACCACATAAAAGGGTTGGGCACGCTCACGAGTGCGGTCTTTAATTCCAAGCGCTTTGGAGCTGCCTGCATCGCGCCGTAAGGCGGTCTTTCGTATTTCGGTATCGTGAACTCATCCACTACAATTATGCCGAGCGCCTTTTTCACGGATTCGTGAAGCGCATCGAACTCGAATTTGGCGCCCGCAATAATACCGAGCGCTTCAAGCCCATTTGTCCCGGCGCCGCCAAGAGCCTGCGCCCTGCCTTCATTGTTGATGAGCGTGCCCTTCTTTTCGTAGAGAGGCTCGTGAGCTATGACAATGTTCGCTTTTTGAGTTATTGCGCTCGCCCTGCCTGTCTGGACTATGAGGTTTGTGAGTTTCCCAAGCGTCTCCTGCGGGATTAACTCGCCCAAGTCGGATTCAAGGCAGAACAGCGTCTTTATCGTTCCTTTATTGATGTCCTCAACAAGTTGCTCCAGCGACTTCTGCTTTACATCCTTTGACAGAATGTATGCGCCCGTGGAGTTTCCAAAAGGCTTCAGGAATGTTATTTTTGCACCCGCATTCTTTACAAGAGAAAGTACGCTCTTTACCTGCTCGGTATCCGAAAGCGGATGGAAATCCGAAATAACAAGCGAATCCTTTGTAAGCTGCAGTTTTGAAATATCAGAGGGTCTTGTATTTTCATCAGCCAGCGGTAAATTCTTCCACCAGACAGAGGTTATCTTTGCGCCTTTATTCTTAGCAGAAAGCAGGCGCCGAACTATTAGAGGATATTGCTCGTAGGGGTCGATGAAAAGAACGATATGCTTTGCGGCTTCGATCTCGCTGTATGGTATTCCAACGCTCAGGGTCTCGTATGTATCCCTGGGAAGCGCCTCGAAATTAACTCCGGTGCACAAATATGAGCCGGCAAGTTTCTGGAATGCAAGAAGCTCTTCACATGTGGTATTTCCAAAAGAGAGGAATGCTACGGAGCCCTTACCAGCAGAAATTCTCTTCGCTGCCTCTTTAGCAGCCTCTTCAAGCGCAGTTTCTTTGCCATCAACCATGGACTTGACAGGCATGTAAAGTCGTGGAAGGCTCATCCCGAACCTGCAAAGCTTGCCGGCATTGGCAGGCGAGGATTTCCTGAAATCCACTCCCAGCTTTCCGTTCTCGCGGATGTATAAACCGCAGCCGAAATTGCAGCCGGGACAAATAGTTGAGTAAATATTCATAGCTCACACCTCAAGCTTAGCTTCGAAATACGGCGGTTTTCGCAAATCCATCCCGGGCTCGTACTTTAACTCCTCCTGCACTGGGTTAGCAAACCTTCTATAAAGCTTAGTAAGCGGAATATCCACAGGACAAACATCGCTGCACTGCCCGCACCCGATGCATGAGTCGGCAAGATGTAGGAATCTCACGAGGTGGTACATGGACATCTTATACGCATCTCCACGGAAGTGGAACTCTGTGCACTTCGAAACATCGCCGCAAGAGCAGGTGGGACATACAGCCTTGCATGCGCCGCAGTCGATGCAGTGCTCAAGCTCCTTCCTGAAATACTCAAGCCTGTTGTCGATCGGGACAAAGACCTTATCCTTCCATTTCTTGCTCAGGCTTTCCATGGAAGCTTTTATTTTGGCGCGCGCCGCAACTCCTTTCTCATCGGGTTTCTGAAGCTGGATATATCCAGCATCAACCGCGTTCTGAAGAAGCTTTGCCCCTTTTTCTGAATTTATTTCAACAAATGTGGCTTTGCCCGCAAGCTCTCCTGTGACGCCCCAGTTACCGCAGGCAAGGTCTGCATTATTCGGTATTTTGATTGTGCAGTAGCGGCAGCTCTCACGCCTTCCGTATCCTTTCTCCTCAAGCTCATCGATGGTTATGGCATGCTCCTTTCCGTCCTTTGTCTCGAAGATGAGCTTTCCCTTTTCGATCTCTTCGCCGTGAACGTCCTCAGGCTTGATTTTATACATCACTTCGAGCATCTCACGCGTTACAGATGGATGCATTGAACCACCGCAGTTAAGACCGACGATGAAAGTATTATCAAGGTTTATCGCGTTGCGCTTTGCTTGCTCGATTATGGCGCGTGCATCGCATCCTTTCGCAGGGAGAGCCACTTTAAGGTTTTTATTGGCAATTAGCTTTGCGAAGTTGCTGGGTACCGAGTGCAAAGAGCCTGCTGAATTCAACACTTCATTTACATCAGAGGTTATTACGGGTACGGCTTCGAATTCGTTAATTTTCTTCAGCACAACGACAGCATCGACGAGCTTCTTCTCAAGCGCCGCAGCTATTAGGGAAGTAACAAGCCCGCCTGAGCCTCCTCGCTTCCTCACATCTTCCTTTGTTGACCATCCTACGAACATCTCGCCTTTCTGCATCAAACCACCCCCTCTGGTTTCAGGGGACTTGGACCAAGCTTTTTTATTTGCTCGGTAACATTACGGATGAAATTGGCAAACTTCTCGCCCTCGCTTGCCGAAATCCAGTTAAGCTGCAGCCTTTCCTTTTCAAGTCCCAATTCCCTTGTTACATTTTCAAGGAACTTGTATTTTATCTTGGTCTTATCGTTGCCGTTGACATAGTGGCAATCGCCAATATGGCAGCCTGTAACTAAAACAGCATCAGCGCCTTCAAGGAACGCATTGAACACATGCAGCGGGTCTATCCTGCCTGAACACATCACGCGTATGATTCTCGCAGTCGGAGGCTGCTGGAACCTACCCATGCCTGCACTGTCCGCCCCTCCGTAGGAACACCAGTTGCAGCAGAACGCCACGATTTTGGGTTCCCAGCCATTCCCTTTAGCAGCAGCAACTTCAGCATTCATGCCGCAACCTCCTGGAATTTAAATACGTTCTTCACCTGCGCCAGAACCTGCGAGTTCTTGAAGTGGCTCTGCTCCAGCGCTCCCGTGGGGCAGGCTGTGACGCATGTGCCGCATCCCTTGCATAATGCTTTTATCACATTGGCTTTGCTGTTTTCCATCTTGATGGCCTGGAATGGACACATGGGTATGCATACCTGACATCCAACGCATACATCCGGGTTCACCACTGCCGTTATGCCCTCAGTGATGGCTTTTTTGTTCTTGAGAAGTATAGTAGCTCGCGAAGCACATGCGCTCCCCTGCGAGACAGCATAGGGAATATCCTTCGGACCTGAAGCAGCGCCAGCCAGGAATACTCCGTCGATAGTGGTATCCACAGGTCGCAGCTTGGGATGCGCTTCCATAAGCAAGCCGTCGGCAGCTTTGGATAATTTCAGGAGTTGCTGGATTTGATTGATACCTTCATGAGGGACAACGCCGGTGGCAAGTACCAGAAGGTCAAACTCAAGATTGCGTATCTCCCCGGCGAGTGTATCCTCAACCCTAACGAGGATATTCTTGGTCTTGGGGTCTTCCTTCACCTCGACAGGTCTTCCGCGCAGGAACTTCACGCCGAGGTTGCGCGCCCTGTTATAGGTCTCTTCGTATCCCCTGAAAGGCGTCCGAATATCGATGTACATTATGGTGTGGTCAGTCTCTGGTCGCTTTTCCTTGAGCAGTTGTGCATTCTTGATAGTGTACATGCAGCACACACCAGAGCAGTAGATGTTGGTATTCTTATCACGCGAGCCAACGCAGTTTACAAAGCCAACCCTTACAGGTTCTTTGCAGTCAGAAGGTCTTACGACATGCCCGCCCGTAGGTCCTGCGGCATTGAGCAATCGTTCGAATTCCATGGCTGTTATGACATTATCGTATAACCCGTAGCCATAGTCGTGTTTTGGTTCAGGGTCGTATGTCTTGAAACCCACTGCACCGATAATAACGCCGACATTGATGTCGCTGTAAGTGGGCTCCTGTTCATAATTGATCGCCTGGCTTGCACACACCTTGGCACAGGCTTTGCAGGAAATACAGTTCTCCTTGTCAAGCACGGCGCGCAGCGGCACTGCCTGCGGGAAAGGAACGTATATGGCTTTTCGCGTCCCGAATCCCTCGTTGAAGTCATAGGGCACCTCGACCGGGCAGACCTCGCTGCACTTGGCGCAGCCGGTGCATTTTATGATATCGAGATACCTTGGCTTGTGCTCTATCCTGACGTTGAAGTTGCCCACATACCCATCAACCGCCTTTACTTCCGAATAGCTCATTATCCTGATGTTCTTGTTCCTTGCCACTTCCACCATCTTTGGACCCAGAATACATATAGAGCAGTCGTTCGTGGGGAAAACCTTGTCGAATCTCGCCATCCTGCCTCCGATTGAGGGTTCCTTCTCCACGAGATATACCTGGAATCCCATATCAGCAAGATCAAGCGCAGCCTGCATCCCCGCAACACCTGCGCCGACTACGAGGGCTTTATCGTTCACGGGAACCTCGCTTGCCTGCAGGGGTTCGAGGAGTTTTGAGCGCTCAACGCCCATCCTTACAAGGTCTTTGGCTTTCTCCGTGGCTTTCTCCTTTTCCCACATGTGAATCCATGAGCAGTGGTCTCGAATATTTACGAATTCAAGGAAGTACTGGTTAAGACCCATCTGCTCGATGCATGCGCGGAATGTGGGCTCATGCGTCTTTGGAGAGCATGCGGCTACAACAACGCGGTTGAGGTTATGCTCTTTGATCTTTTGCTGTATGTCTGCCTGACCCGAATCGGAGCATGTGAACTTGTTTACCGAAGTGATTTTTACACCCGGCAGCGTGGCGATATAATCCGCAACTGCCTTTGTATTAACCACACCTCCGATATTCACGCCGCATTCGCATACAAACACGCCTACCCGTTTTTCCTCGCTTTCCTTAGCAGTACCTTTTATATCGGTACTTTTGGTATCACTCATTTCTTCACTTCCTTGACAGGGTTTTGACCCAGTTTCTTAATCTCTTCTGTAAAATCCCGAATGATTTCTGAGAATCGCATGCCTTCGCTGGCAGATATCCACTCAAGCCGAAGCCTCTTATCAAGCCCCAGTTTTGCAAGCGCTTTTTTTGTATTGTTAATCCTGACCTCTGCATTCTTATTGCCGTCTATGTAGTGGCAGTCGCCTATGTGGCAGCCCGCAACAAGCACGCCGTCGGCGCCATCCTTCAGGGCTTTCAGGATAAAAGCAGGTTCTACCCTGCTTGAACACATCACCCTCAATACCTTGACGCTCGGCGGGTACTGGAATCGGCTCACCCCTGCAAGGTCTGCGCCTGCGTAAGAGCACCAGTTGCAGCAGAATGCAAGTATGCTGGGCTCCCATCCGTTCCCTTTCGGTGCTGTTGATGCCTCGGCGCTCATACAGCAACCTCCACCATGCCTTTTTCAATCGAAATGCTCTTCACACCTTTATTAAAAGCATCGATTGCCTCTCCTATTTCTCTTGATGAGAAATGCTGGGCTTTAATCGCTCCCGCTGGGCATGCGGAAGCGCATGAACCACAGCCCTTGCATGCAGCAGGATTGATGCGCGACTTCATTGCCTTGTAGGTGACTTCTTCTACCTTCACCTCAACTTCAGAAAGCAGGGGCGCGTTGTACGGGCAGACTGTAACGCAAGTCCCGCAGCCTATGCATCGTGCTTCATCCACCACGGATATTGCGCCTTCGGTCTCGATGAACTTTCGTGAAAGGATGGTACATGCGCGCGAAGCTGCGGCGCTTGCCTGCGATATGGCTTCATCCATGAGCTTGGGCGCCTGCGCGCTTCCGCACAGGAACACGCCGTCTGTGGCGAAATCCACGGGTCGAAGCTTGGGATGCGCCTCGAGGAAAAACTTGTTCTTGTCAAGCGGAATCTTGAAAAGCTGGTTTATCTCTTCATTTTCGCCTGCAACGAGCGGTGTGCTCAGCACCACGAGGTCTGAGGCTATCTCGATATCCTCGTTGAGCATGGAATCATGGACTATAACTTTACCTTCCTGCACTTTCGGCGGGTTCTCTGCATCGTATTTGATAAAAATAACTCCAAGGTCTCTTGCATTCTCGTACATTTTTTCCATGACCCCGTACGTTCTCATATCGCGGTATAGAACATAGACGTTGGCGCCGCTGTTTGCTTTTTTTATCCTTATGGCATTCTTGACCGCATCCACACAGCATGTCCTTCCGCAGTATTCCCGCTCTTTGTTTCTTGCTCCTACGCACTGGATCATCGTGATATTATTCCCCGTATTTAAATACGGGGTATTATTGCCCAGCATTTTCTCAAACTGCGCCTGCGTTACTACATGAGGGTCTTTACCGTAGTTGAAAAGTCCTGCTGGCTCAAGGTTTCGGGCGCCAGTAGCCACTACTGCGGCGCCGAAATCAAGCGGTATCTCCTTTACTTTCGCCAGAACCACACCTTTAAAATTGCCGAGATAACCTTCCACGTTGATGAGTTTTGCCTCGTTTATAACTTTGATATTCTTGTTCTCATTTACTCTTCGGATCAGTTCTTTCAAAATCTCCTGGGGGTTCCTCCCGTCGTATAACTCTGTCATTTCCCTGAGCATCCCCCCGAGTTCTTTTTCCTTCTCGACAAGGGTAACTGGATAACCATTATTTGCAATATCAAGCGCAGCGGTCATTCCCGCCACGCCACCACCGAGCACGAGCGCCTTGTTGATCAGAGGTACTTTTTGCTTGTAAAGCGGCTGGAAAAGGGCTGATTTTGCCACAGCCATCTGCACTATTGCCTTTGCCTTTTCAGTGGCTTTCTCCTTTTCCTTCATGTGCACCCAGGAGCAGTGCTCGCGTATATTTGCAAGCTCGAAAAGATATGGGTTGAGCCCTGCTTCACGGCATGTATTCTGGAATAAAGGCTCATGAGTTCTTGGCGTACATGATGCAACCACAACGCGATTCAGGTTATTCTTTGCAATTGCATCTTTTATTGTCATCTGCGAGTCAGAGGAGCATGCGTATAACATCTCCTGTGCATGTGCAACGCCGGGCAGCGTCTTTGCATATTCGACCACGTTCGGGACATTGACAACGCTTCCTATGTTTATCCCGCAGTGGCACACGAACACGCCTATCCTTGGATCGGGCGAGAGTGGCTTTTCATCAGGGAATTTCCTCTCCTTTATCAGGGTTCCCCTCTCTGCTGATAAGAGCGCAGCAGCCTTTGATGCTGCGGCGCTTGCCTGAGCAACAGTATCTGGGATATCCTTTGGTCCCTGCGCCACACCGCATACATAGATTCCGACCACACTTGTCTCGACAGGGTTCTCGATGTTTGTGGCGATATTTCCGAATTCATTAAGCGCAATTCCGGAAGATTCGGCTATTTTCCTTGTGGAATCTGAGGGGTCAAGTCCTATGGAAAGTATGACCATGTCGAAGGCTTCTGTTCTAAGCTTTCCGGAATTGAAATCCTCATATTTGACCGACAAATTGTTCTTCGCATCCACAATCACTTCTGGAGGACGCGAGTTGATGTATCTGATGCCGTACTCCTTCTGCGCGCGGTTATAGAACTCCTCAAAATTCTTGCCAAATGCCCGTATATCGATGTAGAAAATGGTGATATCAAGCCCGTGGTCGTGCTCTTTTGCGATTATTGATTCTTTCGTGGCATACATGCAGCAAACCGAAGAGCAGTGTTTCCGGTTTATACGAGGATTGCGCGAGCCCACGCACTGGATAAAGGCAATTTTCTTCGGAACCTTGCCGTCGCTTGATCTTGTGACATGCCCCTGTGTCGGACCGCTTGCGCTCAATAGCCTCTCAAACTGGAGCGATGTTATGACATCAGGATGGCCAAACCTGTATTGTTTCAGCACTGAAGGGTCAAAAGGCTTAAAGCCTGTAGCAAGAACGACAGAACCAACTTCCAGCTCGATCTCCTTATCCGTCTGCCCGTAATCCACCGCCTTTGGTCCGCATACCTTACTGCATACGCCGCACTTTCCTTTTGTGAGGTACAGGCAATGAGAAGAATCGATTGTCGCAACCCTCGGAATTGCCTGGGCAAAGGGGATATAGATGGACTTGCGTTTGCTCATGCCGGCATTGTAGTCATCCGAAACTTTTGAGGGACATTTCTCGGTGCATGTGCCGCAGCCTGTGCATTTCGTCTCATCCACGTAGCGCGCTTTTTTTACCACTTTTACCTTGAAATCCCCTGCTTGTCCTGCTATTGATTTCACATCGCTGTACGAGAGCAATTCAATATTGGGATGCCTTCCCGTCTCCACGAGTTTGGGCGAGAGGATGCACATGGCGCAGTCGTTGGTGGGGAAGGTCTTGTCAAGCTGCGACATCACCCCGCCTATGCTCGGTCTTGATTCTATGAGATATGTCTTGAATCCGCTGTCAGCAAGGTCAAGCGCAACCTGAATGCCCGCAATACCTGCTCCCACAACTGCCACAGAACCTTTCATTCAGCCTCCTTCCCTTTATTTTCAAACGTAGTTTCCACTTTCTTCTCTTCCTGTTTGCCGATGGATTCTATAAGTGTCTTAGTCGAGACCATATTCTTATCAAGCTCAAGCTCCTTCTCGCTTAAACCCATCGCAATACCGATAAGCTGTGTGAAATAAAGTACTGGCAAGCCGATAACTGTATTATGCACCTTTTCCACCATAGATTGCTGTCCATCCAGCAGCATGTGGCACATTGGGCAGGCGACAACAATGCAATTGGCTCCTGCTGCTTTTGCCTCGTCGTATAGCTTCTTCGTCAGCATGAACGCATAGTCCTGTTTGCTCATAAGGAGATTTCCGCCGCAGCATTTTGTTTTCTGGGCGAAAGGCAGGCATTCAGCGCCAGTGGCTTTTATCAGGTTATCGAGGGACGTGGGATTTTCAGGATTGTCAAATTTGCTAACTTCCGAAGGTCTGACAAGAAGACAGCCGTAGTACGGCACGGCTTTGATGCCCTTTAATGGTTTTATGAATTTTTTAGCTAAAGCCTCTGTTCCGAGATCATTTACCACGACATCCAGGAGATGCATTATCTTAACGCCTTTGTATTTTTGTCCAAGTGCCTTTTCTATCTTCGCCCTGAAAGCCTCATCTGTTTTCAGGGCTTTATCCGCTCTTCCAAGATTATGCGAACAGATACTACACGGTACCACGAGATCAAGCCCTGTTTTCTGGGCAAGCATGTTATTCCTTGCAGACAAGCCCATGGATAATTCCTTATCGAAAACAGCCTCAAGCGCACCGCAGCAGTTCCAGTCATCGAGCTCGATCAATTCGATGCCTGAAGCTTGGCATACTGCTTTTGTGGATGCGTCGTATTCTCTTGCAGTTCCGTGGAGAGTGCAGCCGGGATAATATGCGATTTTCATTTTCCCACCTCCTCAAAGATACGTTTAATTTCTTCCTTGCCCTTGATTTTATGAGGCAGGATTCCGAGTTTTCCTTTCTTGAACAATTCCATCCCCATCGGAGCATAGCCAAGTGCTCCTTTAAGCCCTTTTGTCTTGAGCATGAAGGTTCCGCTCACTCCGGCTTCATGCCACCTGCCGTTCTTCTTTACTGAGTCGATGAAAAGGTTATCGAATAGTGGTTTTGGATTGTTGAGCTTGAGCTTCCCTGCTTTTGCCTCGCGCTGGGCTATTGCACGGATCGCGCCCATGACCTCCGTGATTTTCACATCCTGCGGGCAGCGCTCATAGCAGATATAGCAGGAGGCGCACAACCATATAGAATCGTCAGAGAGCACTTCATTGCGCATTCCGAGCAGGGCTTTCCTTATGATTTTCCGGGGATTGTAGCTGCTGTCGATTTCCGTGATCGGGCAGCCCACGGTACAGCCCGTGCAGTTAAAACAGCGCTTGATATTCTCGCCTCCCGGCTCCTTTGCTATCTCGTATTTGAAATTCGGGTCAAGCTCGCTGCTTTTGATCATTTGCCAGCCTCCCGCGCAAGAAACACTGTAAGGTCGACAACATCGAGGTCATACTTCTTTACGGCATCTTTTTCATTCTTCAGGCAGTTGAAATGAGCAAGGCATTTTGGACAGGTGGTTATCAGGGTCTTTGCTCCTGTTGCCTGCGCCTCGTCCATCCTCGCTATGCGAAGCGCCTTTGTCTGCTCGTTGCAGTTCATGAAACTGCTCACCCCGCAGCACAGGGATTTTTCTTTTGAGTGCTCCATCTCTTTTAATATTGCACCGTTGGAGGTCAGGGCTTTTCGAGGCGCGTCATAAACGCCCATGTGTCTTCCGAGCCTGCACGGGTCATGGTATGTAACCTCAGCATTTATCTTCAATCCGAGTTTATCGAGGAGTTCTGAGATGTGGAGCACCTTGATTCCAAGGTCATAATCCTTTGAAAAGGTACGATAGCACTCTGCGCAGCTTGTTATAAGAGTGCCAATGCCGGTGTTTTTTAAGTATTTAGTATTGTGATTTCTAAGCCTTTCAAAAACATCCTTTTTCCCCTGCCAGAGCACGTCATGACCGCAGCATTTCATCTGCATGATCTGGGGCTTTATACCTATTCTCTCAAGAAGCGAAAGGGATGACTTGGTAATTTCCCCGAAATCGGTTTTTACGTCGTGCAGGAATAGGCCAAGTGAGTCCACGCATCCTGGAAAGTAGCCGTATTTCGAATCAGTTTTCTCGATAATGTTTCCATCAAGCCTTGAACTCAATTCCGCAAGCTCTGTGAAAACCCCGTGATGTGCGACTTCAAGCGGCTCCTTTCCATTCCTCTCATCTTTTATAAAGCTTAGGAAATCCACCTCCTGCGGACACACCTCAGGACATAAGCCACATGTCAGGCATGTCCAGATATCTTTTGTATCAAGCCTGTACACATTGGAATTATAGATAGAACTGCGGGGGGATGTTTTTGAGACTCGGCGCATCGGGCAGATGGATGTGCATTTGCCGCACTGATAACAGGTTTGTACGTTACTCGTGGTACCCACCAGATTTTCTTCGATTTGTAACGTTTTTATTTATTTAGAGGGTATAATTAGCTTTAAAGATTTCTATTTTAATGCCGCAGCGTCATGATTAATAATGTTACTTCTCGTTTTTTCCGATTATACAGAGATTGCCTTCGGCTTTTGCATCAGGGTCTATCAAGCCAAGCATCCTCTCGTCATCAAGAGCGATTCTTTCATCTGTCCTGCCCCTGAACCCGTACTTTCCGTAATCAGTAAGAGTGGGTCTTCTCTTTATGAAGTGTCCCTGTTTGAATTCAAAAGGGAAGGGAAGTCCCCGCTCGCATGCTTTTCTTACACTTTCGACAGCATCTTCGTCTCTGACTTCTACAAGTATTTCTCCCACGATTATATGCAGTTCGAGTGCACAATCCCCGACGTGAATAATTTTCCTGTCAGGGTGGTTGACATCGCTGCCAGTCCCGGGTCCGCATGTGACCTTTCTGGGCAGACTCTTGCCGTTGATGAGCATTCTTATTACCCCCTCGATCTTGTCTATTTCATTCAGAACTCTTTCAGCCGTAGCTGCCTGCAACAGCCTCTGTGGGAATATTCTTATCTGGATGGGTTTTGATTCAGTTCTTACCATAAATTTTCCTTATTTAGCTATGGCTCCACGGTCGCCTATCGCTATTATGAGGTTATTGACTTCCTCGCCTGTGGGTTCTCTGTTGTTCTCCATCTCTAAGATGTCTATTATTGCACTATATGTACAGTGCAATCTGTCGTTCGTTCTCCTTCGTGCGTACCTTGTCATATTTTACAACTTATGTAAACGATTGGAAATGTATTAAATGTTTTGGTTCGTACAAAGACGAATAAAATTATTAATTATGATAGATGGCTGGAGAGCTTTACAGTGCTGGTAGAATTTTATTTCTTTGCGTACTTTGCGTTCTTAGCGGTTTAAACGGTAACTGTTAAGTCTGTGAGCGGTAAAATGGTCTGTTAAGCATCGAGTGGTATTTTACAGAAAAATATAAATTATCATGAGATATCAAGTATTCTATGGTTGAGACAACAATTTTAATTTGGTTAATCCCTTTGATTATTTGGGAATTGTTCTGGAAGGGCATTGCTTTGTGGAAATGCGGCAGAAATAATCAATCAAAATGGTTTATTGCTATTTTTATATTGAATACAGTTGGAATTCTTCCAATCATTTACTTGAAGTTCTTCCAGAAAAGGCAACCAGCATGATCTACCGATCTGAATTACTGCATTCTGGTTAATGCGCCGTCAAAATAAAAATCAACAAGAACTCAAACGAACAGCTCGGCGCGCCCGATAGGAAACCGATGCAGCCATTGTTCTAAACAAACCGCCGCAGATGTACCCGGATTGTAGCCAAAATTAAACATTTCAAACTTATCTTTGCGAACTTTGCGCTCTCTGCGGTGAATAACATCAAACACCGCAAAACACGCAAAGAACGCAAAGCAGAGCAGCATTTTATAAACAACGAACTCAATACGAACTGGTACGAACTCTGATTTAAATATTTTCAATAGTTCGGCGCGCCCGATAGGAAAACGATGCAGTCATAGTGTCTGAGCATAACAAAAGGACATGGTTAGGTATATAAAGTTTTTAGGTTTATTATACAATACATGGCATTAAGCTTGGGAATAAGACTGGTAATATTGCTGCCAACATTTCTATTCTTTGTTGGATTTAGTTTTAAATCACTTGTTGATAAAAAAGCGTTGAAAGAATTGGAAAGCCTAATAAATTCAACAGGAAATATGACCTTAGTTGGTTTTTTATTAAACTATTTTAATGATTTTTTTGTTCTATTTTCTATAGATTCTATATTCATTCTAATTGCAAATGGTCTTATTATTATATTTGAATTGGAACAAAACGAACTAGGGATATTAACTATTATTTTCGGCATAATCTTATCTGTTTATGTAATTATTTCTATATATGCTAAGAATATTAAGATTTCAAAAGGAGCCATGGGAATATTTTATATTTTAGGTGCGGAATTTTTTTATTTTTTATTTTATGGTACAAACATCTTACCTATTGATGATATTTACAGAAATTTTTTAATTATTATAGTAGGTGGTGGATTAGGTGGTATCATAGGTGGTACTTTGATCATAAACACAATTGAAGATTCTGCAAATTTTGCTTGGTCTTATTCGAAGGAGAGATGTAAGAAATGTGAAGAATTTGAGAACTGTAAATTTAAGTTAGAAGAAAAGTAATAGTTGATTATTTTCTTCGATGACTAAAGAAATTTTTCATGAGCAGGCTGTCTTAAACTAAACATGCGTATTACAAAAATTATACGCAGATATCCCCATTGAAACTTCATTGCTGTTTTGCAAAACCCTTTTTACTCCCCACCCCAATAAAACCTATATGAGAAACGCTGAAGTGGCGCAGCTTCTATACAACATAAGCGAGCTTCTGGAAATAAAAGGGGAAATTTCATTCAAGATAAGGGCGTATGCAAAAGCCGCCCGCGCCATCGAAGGTTTGACCGAGGACATAGAAAAGCTCGCAGCGGAAAAGCGCCTGAAGGAAATCCCCGGCGTGGGAGAATCCATCGCAGAAAAAATCGAGGAATACCTTGCTGAAGGCAGGCTTGAGTTCTACGAAGAGCTAAAAAAACAGGTGCCGAGGGAGCTTCATGAGCTTCTGAAAATCCCCGGCATAGGTCCGAAGACGCTGCAGTTCCTGCATAAAGAGATTGGAATAAAAAGCGTGGAAGAGCTTGAGAGAGCAGCAAGGGAGCACAGGCTCCGGAGGCTTTCGCATTTCGGGGAAACAAAGGAAGAGAACATCATAAAAGCCATCGAAAGATACAGGCAGAGAAGCACGAGGATTCCCCTCGGCACCGCACTTCCACTTGTCAAGGAGATGGTTGAGGCGCTTTTGAAATTCGAGTTTATCGAGAATATAGAGCCAGCCGGGAGCCTGCGCAGGAGGAAGGAAACGGTCGGCGATATCGATATTCTGGCGACTTCAAAGGATGCCGAAGCAGCTATCGAAGCCTTCGTGCATCTGCCGCAGGTCAAGGATGTTATCGGGAAAGGTTCGACAAAGGCTACCATTGTTACGCGGGATGCGATACAGGCAGACCTCAGAATCGTTGAAAAAAAATCCTTCGGCACTTCGCTTCAGTACTTCACAGGCTCCAAGGAACACAATATAAAGATGCGCGATATTGCGCGGCAGCAAGGGTTAAAGCTCTCGGAGTACGACCTTGAGGAGGTTTCGACAGGGAAAAAATTATACTGCAAAACCGATGACGAGGTCTATCGAAGGCTTGGGCTTTCGCCAATTCCGCCTGAAATAAGGGAAGATGCGGGGGAGATAGAGGCAGCCCTTGAGGGAAAGCTTCCGACGCTGGTGGAGCCAAAGGACATAAAGGGAGATTTCCATGTGCACACGAACTGGAGCGAGGGGCAGAACACACTTCTGGAGATGGCAGAGGCTGCAAAAGCTCTGGGTTATGAGTATATTGCGATAACAGACCACTCAAAAGCTGTAGGTCTTACCCGCGGCATGAACGAAGAGCGAATGCTCCAGCAGATTGAGGAGATAGATAAATTGAATGATAAGCTTTCGGATTTTCATGTTTTCTCAGGGGTCGAGGTGGATATAAGAGCCGATGCCACGCTTGATTTTTCCGACAAAATCCTTGAACAACTGGACGTTGTGGTCGCTGCCCTGCATACGGCACAGAGGCAGACAAGAAGGGAAATCACGGGAAGGCTGATTACTGCCATGGAAAGCGAGAATGTTGATATAATTGCCCATCCAACAGGCAGGATAATCGGAGAGCGTGAGGCATACGATGTGGATATCGAGGCTGTGCTGGATGCTGCGGCAAGTACGAACACCGCTCTTGAGATCAACGCCTATCCGAGCAGGCTGGATTTGAGCGATGTCAACGTCAGAAAGGCAAAGAACAAAGGGATAAAGCTCGCTATAGGCACGGATGCCCACAACACAGGTCATCTTGGGCTCATGGAATTCGGGGTGAATGTGGCAAGACGGGGATGGCTTGAGAAAGAGGATGTGGTGAATACAAGAAAAACGAAGAACGCGAGGTTCAAGGATTGACCGAATATCGTAACCTATTTACCATTCCCTTACCCTCTTAAGCGAGCATGAAAGCGGTACTCGGGCTTGAGGACGGAACTTTCGTAAAAGGAGAAGGGCTCGGAGTGGAGGGTATTGTGCAGGGCGAGCTTGTTTTCACAACCCAGTACACAGGCTACGAGGAGGCACTCACAGACCCATCGTACAAAGGTCAGATACTCATGTTCACCTATCCCCTGATAGGCAACTACGGCATAAGCGGCGAGACCTTCCAGTCAGATAACATGCAGGCTGAAGGGCTTGTGGTCAGGGAAGCCTGCAACAATCCATCGCATCACAAATCGAAGCGCAGCATCTATGAATTCTTAAAAGATGAGGGAAAATCAGGCATAATGGGAATCGATACGCGCATGCTCACGATAAAAACAAGGGAACGAGGCACCATGAAAGCTGCCATTATTGTCGGGGACGATGACGGCGAGGAGGCTGTTCGGCTTGCAAGGGAGCAGCCCGACATAGGTAATATTGACCTTGTCGGCAAGGTCACATGCAAAGAGCCTTATCAGGTAAAAGGATATGAAGGCGGAGGCAATATCGTGCTCATGGATTTCGGCGTAAAGAGGAACATCATCAAGAGCCTGAATAAGAGGGGAATCAATGTAACCGTAGTTCCTGCCACGACAAAGGTAAAAGATGTATTGAAATACGAACCCGATGCCATCCTGCTTTCCAACGGTCCCGGCGACCCCCAGCAGGCGACCAACGGCATCTCGGTTGTGGAAGAGCTTGCGGGGCAGTTGCCCATCTTTGGCATCTGCTTAGGTCACCAGATTATTTCTCTCGCTTTGGGCGGCGAGACGTATAAGCTGAAGTTCGGGCACAGGGGAGCAAACCAGCCAGTGAAGGATTTGAAGAGGGGAATCGTGCACATAACTTCGCAGAACCATGGTTATGCCGTGGATGACAAAAGCCTTGATGATAAGGAGGTTTTTATCAACCAGTTCAATGCAAACGATGGCACTGTTGAGGGGCTTGAGCACAGGCACCTTGAGATAATTAGTGTGCAGTACCATCCCGAGGCGCATCCCGGACCTCTGGACACGGAGAAGATTTTCTTCGATAGGGTTGCAGAGGCGGTGAAGAAGGTAAAGGTGACGGTTAGATGATCACAAATTCCACCTCTCGTCCACAGGAAAACACTCGTTGATCCACATCAGCACCTTTTTCTTATGAATTATCTTATACTTCCTCGATAGAACAGGCAGGCTGCCAAAGAAATCACTGTGAACAAGCTCCATATCAAGGATATCCCGCCTTGTCTCAAGCCTGTGCTCTCGAAGAATCCTGCCTACCGGTATATCGGCTTTCATGAGGTCATCCCTCATTGCCTGCGGCATTCTTTTAACAGGTGCAAGAGACTTTGCAAGCACGTAAACCGTGTTATTGACGTTCAATGTAACAATGCGATTGTTAACCTCGTCCCCTTCTTTGATTTCAAGCATCTCTGCAATATCGGCTGTGGCTTTTATTACACTCTGCTTGAGTGTTTTGACTGCTACGCTTTTTCCGGTAAGCACCTCAAGAAGCTGTGTGACCGAGCCGTCAGTTCCTGCACAGATGCGAAGGCTTGCGGGAATATCAGGTCTTTTAAGGACATCCCACTTTGATGAATCCAATGTTCTCACTTCTTTTTTGACGGATTCATCAAACTTTGATGAACCCGATGTTAATCCACCTTTTTTGAGGGGTTCATCAAACATTATCCCTGCACTTCTTTCTTGGCTTTTGAAAGCCTTTCCTTCGCAGAATAACCTGTTGCTTCCTCGAGGAATACCCTGTATCGCTTATTGGTTTCAAGAATCATCTCGTCCCTTGCTTCCCTATTGGATTCTGTGTCAACGCACAGCTTTTTGTTATCAATCCACACAGTTAATCGCGCAAAGGCGCCGTAACTCAGCGTGTATTTATTGCTGTCCTCTTTTATTTGTGCCGGGAAATTCTTCTCAAGCAGGCTTCTTATTCTGCTCATTTCCTGCGAAAATCCTCGTTTAAATGAATATTCCTGAATAATTATCACCATCCATTACAGGTTCACATAAGATTAAAAGATTACTGGAATGATCTGGATTCAGACCATTTCCGCATCATTATAGAGATTTACAGCCATTATGTGACCATCATACCCGTTTATCTCTATTACCTCGCGCTTGCCTTTTATCTCCCATACAGGAATATGCAGGAGATCCATTTTCAGGTTTATGTCCTCAGGATCGGGAGAAACTATCTTATTTTCAAAAACTATCGTGTCGCCTATCATCTCATTCAGCCTTACCTCCTTTAGATGCTCCCTTATGATGGCATTCATGGCTTTACTCACCGCATCCTTTTTCTGCACAACAGGCTGCCTTATCTCGTAATTCTGGGTTGGTATGAAAGTGTTATCCTGAATTTCCCTGTACTTAGTAAAAGAATTTTCTCCTGTAATGGCATGGATATATCCCTCCCCTTCGCCTGAAAGCTCGACTGTCTTTGATTTGAACTTCTTCTGGATATTAAAAGAATAACTGTAATGCCATACAGGAATGAATTTTAACACCTGGCTTTTTGCGTTTCCCACCTTTGCCTCGGCTATGGATAAAGCATCTGATTTTCCTATACTGAGAGGAATAGAACGCAAGAGTATCCTGATGGTTTTCTCGTATTCCGGCTTCGAAGCCTGGACTTCTGCCGGGATTTCTACAATTGGAATATCGCTCTTCTCCTTGGGTTCAAGTTCCATGCCTCCAAGAACAGCCCTGCCTATCTGGGACTCAAGCTCGCCCCTGTCCCAAAGCGTGAGTCCGTCTTCGAGGGCTGCCGCACGTGTTTTATCATCAAAGGATTCCGAGATAAGGATTCCTTTACCCTTGTAGAGTTGAATCATGTTGGAAAAATATCTTATGCTGTTGAGATTCGGATCGTTTTCAAATTTTATAAAAAGCCGCTTCGTATCCTTTTCGGCAAGCAGGTCGCAGATATCAGAAGAACTCGTGGTATAGCCGTAGTGTGTAAAAATATTTCTTACAATATCAATCACTGCCTGCTTATCCATATACATTATTCCTCTTACCTGACTGAAATACTTATCTTGTCTTTTTGGTAAACCCATTGATATACTTTCTTATTAGACGTTTATCAAATTCGGTATATTTATAACACATAGTAATTATACATGGTTGCTGATGCCTGACATAATGTTCATAACCTCGCGAATTGAAAATATGATGTACGAGGTAACCTTTGACCCGACAAAACGCAAAGGCAACATAATAGTAAATATCTCCATTGTAAACGAACCTGATTTTAAGAAGGTTATTGGTCTCATCAAGCAGGCTGTCCACAGCGGCCTATCGGTAAGTCCCTATATAAAAATAATATATCCTGGTGAAAAAATCGGGAACGTAAGGATTGAAAGAGGGAAGATGGGGATAGCCACTGCCTGCAGCATCACGATAGATGGCGTACTGCTAAAGGCAGGGATACCTGTCAAGCCTAAGTTCGGTGGCGTGGTGGAAATACACGAAGGTTCGCCCCTGCGGTTTACCGACATTCTCACATATGAAAGCACAACAATCGACCCGCTTGATGTGCTGATGTCGCAGGAACTCACATCTGTGACCGAGATGATCAATACCGGCTCTGGCAAGATACTGGCGAATCTGAGGGAAGCACCGATGGCTGCCCGCGATATGATAGAACAGGTGCTCGATTCGCTCGTCGAAGCAGGATTTTCGTGCATCCTGGAAGTGGGGGAACCCAATAACGACATCCTTGGCGTGCAGGTTGGAAGGGATAAGATCGGGATTGTGGTGATAGGCGGCACGAACCCCATGGTACTTGTCCAGGAGCATGGTATTGAGATCGATACGCAGGAGATGTCAATACTTCTCGATATTGAAGAAATGGTGCATATAGATGAGTTGTAATTGTAAAATCTGGGACAAACTATTTAAGGATTCGTGACCAAAATTTAATGGGTGAATTAAATGACAATAAGAAAGATAAAAAAAGTCAAAGCAGGAATGTGTAAGTGTCATTCCTCCTGCGTTTAAATAGTGGATATGCAAATCGCCAAGTTGAAGGGTCGTTATCCCCCGCATTATCAAAATAGCTTAAACCACCTTTTTCCTATGCTCCTTTCGAGTTGATGCTCCAGGGTCTCAGGAGTCATCAGGTTGTTTGCCTGGGGTTCAAAAAAATACCATGAGGTAAAGCCGGAGACGGCAGCAAACTGTATCTATGGAGAAAGGAGATATAAACATGAAGACTTCGAGTCCTTTGCATGGTCAGAACATGTCCAGTATTACATGCAGTGCATTGGCCATTATTATTCCGATAAGAAAAATAAAAACGTAAATAGATGAAAACGTTGCCCCTATCGGCAAAGAATTAAACAGAATATAATATACACTAAAAATTATAATACTGATGTACAATATTCTGACAATCGCTCCATATACGATATTATGCGAACTCTGCCCGTGCTTGAACATCCACTTATATGGAAACCATAGAATTTTAAGCCTGCCCCACTTTTTTATCGCCGTGCTTTCAGTATCAAGGTCAGGAGTTATGAAATCCGTGCCTATATAAAAACCTGCAATAAAAACAAGTAATTTCAGATTAATGACAGGTATTTTCCAGACATAAAGTAAGGCAACGATGGCAATAAAAAGCGAATAATTGAATATCCTGTGTGTATTATAGCCGGGCATTATTCCGAATTCAGTTCACGAGCCATGTCCTTGGCAAAGTAGGTAAGAATCATATCCGCTCCTGCACGCTTTATAGAAAGCAGTGACTCATACACCACCTTGCGCTCATCCAGCCAGCCATTCTGCGCCGCAGCTTTTATCATGGCATACTCACCGCTGACATGGTATGCGGCAGTGGGCATCCCGAACTTCTCCTTTACGCGGTAAATGATATCAAGGTAAGGCATGGCCGGTTTGACCATTATGATGTCCGCCCCTTCCTCGATATCAAGCTCGACCTCACGCAGCGCCTCATCTGCGTTTGCGGGGTCCATCTGATACGTAGAGCGATCGCCAAAAGTGAATCCTGAACATGCTGCTTCCCGGAAAGGACCATAGAACGCAGAACAGTATTTTGCCGCGTAGGACATGATTGGTATATTCTGGAAACCGTTATCATCAAGTGCACCGCGTATTGCTCCAACCATGCCGTCCATCATGCCCGATGGCGCGACCATGTCAGCACCTGCGCAGGCATGGCTTACCGCGATCTTGCCATAAACAGGAAGGGTTGGGTCGTTCTGGATTTCAGTACCGCTTACCAATCCGCAGTGCCCGTGGGATGTATATTCGTCCAGGCACAGGTCGGTTATGACAACAAGTTTATCTCCTACATGGCTTTTTATGGTACGGACCGCTTTCTGGATCACATCATCATCCCCGTAGGCATGCGAACCAATCTCGTCTTTCTCTTTTGGTATTCCAAACAGTATAATAGCCGGTATTCCCAGTTCGGCGATGCATGCAGCTTCATCTGCAACCATCCCAAGCGGGATGCGGAAATATCCAGGCATGGAATTTATCTCCACAGGCTCATTTGCTGTTTCATCGACAAAAACAGGACAAATCAGGTCTTTGACATCCAGTGTCGTTTCGCGCACAAGCGGTAAAACCTTGGATGAACGCAGTCTTCGCATGCGAGTGATAGGAAACATATTGCTTTTATTGGATGGGAAGTACTTAATGATTACCGAATAAATAGAAATCTATATTACTCAATAAGAATTTATTGTGTGGTGAGGAAAGTTAGACTATGGATCCTAAATATAAAACATTGATACCTTTGATTATTATAATTATTGGAGTGGTTGCCTTTGTTATAGGGTATGAGGTTCGCCAACCGGTAACGATTATTGCTCCAACTCCGACTCCAACGTCTACTCCTATACCCACTCTCTCTCCCACTCCAATTCCGACCCTTGCGCCTACACAATCTCCAACACCGACACCTACATCAACTCCTATTCTTGTAAGCGACTTTATTGTAAAGGATAACTATGACCCTAACACAGACATTCCGTGCATGGGCTGTATCATAACTATAGAAGGATATAACAATGTTAACCCGTCAGGATTGAGTATTCGCCCAGGGCAGTCTGTTGTGATCAAGGTTACCTCTCAGTCGTTACCCAAAGCCATCAACCTTACACTGTATGATACTGCAAACTGCAGCCCCTGCCTGCCCCCGGCTCAAAAATACTTGGGGGCGCAAAACGGTGGCGTCTTTATAACTTTTAATAATAAGGGAACATACATGTTTAATACTGTAATTCCTTCTGGCGACCCCTATATATTGCCAACTCCATTTACAACAAACAATACAATAACTGTATATTAATAAAAGCCATCCAGACTGCGTTAACTCCCGAGTTTCCTGAATGCGAGCTCGTCCCCTTTCACATCCACTTTCACGGCATCGCCCTCAACGAACTCCTTATTGAGTATCTTCAGCGCCGAAGAACGGTCTCGATTAAGTGGGATTTGAACTCGAAAGAGGCAGTATCGAAGTCATGCTCGGCTCGTGCATGAAGGGCGGGAAGATTGTTGCAAAAAAAGCAGGGAGGAAACGGGAAGCTCCATGACAGGCGGGGAGATAGCTGCAGATGAAATCAAAAGCATAGGAAATACCATAGGCGGAACAATAAGAGCTGAAAATGTTGGAAAAATCTCAAAAGATCATGGAGCGGAGATTTCCATAAGAGGAGTAAGGTTTAAACGCGGTCTACTTGATAGATTGTTCGGGAAATGATGCTGTTCAAAAAAGGCATTATTTATACTTTGACAAAACATTTCATATCCGATGAACGTGCATGTTGAGTTGAAGAATGTATCCAAGGCAGTTTTTCGCAAGGTGAACCATAACAGGATTAAAACCCAGATACTATCCAACCTTGACCTGAGAATAGAGAGTGGCGAGCTTGTTACCATCATGGGTCCCTCAGGCTCGGGGAAAACCACGATGCTTCGGCTGATCAACAGGCTCTCAGAAGCGGATTCAGGCGCTATAATGCTGAACGGCAGGGATATAAGGGATTATGCTCCAACTGAATTGAGGAGAATGGTGGGAATGGTTTTCCAGTTGCCTGTGGTGTTCAAGGGAAGCGTACGGGATAACCTTGCTTTTGGCACGAAATTGTGGAGAAATAACATAGACCTCGATGCCCTTGCAAAAGCCTGCGGCATCTCAGAGACCCTGCTGAGTGCGGATGCCGGGCAACTTTCAGTCGGTGAAAAACAGAGGGTATGCATAGCGAGAGCACTTGCAAACCAGCCCGATGTGCTGCTGCTGGATGAGCCGACTTCGTCGCTGGATGCGGTAAACGCGGAGAGAATCGAGAAGATGCTCTTGAACCTGCGAAAGGAGAGTAATCTTACCATGGTCTGGATTACCCACGAAATGGAGCAGGCACGGAGGATTGGAGGAAGGAGGCTTCTCCTCAAAGAAGGGAAGCTGGAGGAGGAGCATGCCTGAAACTCTTGCACTTGCATTAACGGTTATTCTCACAGTGCTGGCGGCATTATTTGCGCGAAGATTCGGGATAGGGAAGGAAATATCTATCGCAGGGGCGAGAGCCCTAGTACAGGTACTGCTCCTTGCCTCTGTCATTCTCCTTTTGTTCAGGCTGCCACTCTACTTTAGCTTCCTTGTGCTTTTAGCAATGGCTGCCATAGCAGGACATACCACATACTCAAGATCAGGCAAACTTGAGCGGGGTTTTCCTTTAGCCGTTTTTTCTATAGCCTTTGCATCGGTAATATTGCTCATACCTTTCTTCCTTCTCGGCATCTTCCCGCCTGAGGCACGATACATTATCCCGACCGGAAGCATCCTGATAGGCAATTCCATGAACGTGAGCTCACTGGCAATAGACAGGTATCGAGGTGAGATAAGGAATAGAAGGGCTGAAGTTGAGGCATATCTCGCCATGGGGGCACAGCCTATGCTTGCAGCCTCGGCGTGCTTGAAGCAGGGCATTCTTTCGGCTCTGATACCTTCAATAGACAACATGAAGAACCTTGGTCTTGTGTGGATACCAGGTGTGATGACTGGCATGCTTCTGGGCGGCGCTGATCCGATAGAGGCAGCCTCCATACAGATAGTGATATTTGTTTCCATCTTTGCAGCAAGCATGATAGCATCCACCATCCTGCTCCACTACTTAACTGACAGCTTTTTTACAAAGGCTGCACAGTTGAGGGAAGACCTTGATTAAGCCAGAGTCCGGACTCGAACCGGAATGATATCGCTCTGCAGGCGATTGCGTAGCCGCTCCGCCACCCTGGCGATGTACTTTGCGTGCTTTGCGGTGTGAGATTTTATTCACCGCAGAGACGCAAAGTTCGCAAAGACAAGGTAAAATCACAGAAGCACGGAAATAAAAACAGGAAGTGCTTATCCAGTCACCACCTCCGGTGCAATGTTCAGCCCATAGAGGCTCTGGCGCGCATCCTGGAAATAGAAGCGCTCCTGTAATATTTTTTCTTCTTTCAGTCTGTTCAGGGCATATCTCACAGTTCTTGCAGGAAGATAGGTTTCCCTCGCAATATCCTTCTGTGTCAAAAAGCCGCTATCATGCAGCACCTTGAAAACAAGCTTAGCTGAGGGTGGCAGGTGATCTATCTTCGCTTCAAATTGCCCATTGTTTGCAAAGACGATTCCTCATTGGTTCATCACCAGCATTAAATTCAGCCTTATCCTTTATAAAACTATTCATTTGGGCAATTGTTGATACTTCTTTTCTTTTTGGATTTTGATAAAATTGTTAAATTCCTGAATTCCCAGAAAGCCTTCTGGACTATGCAGGCTTGAATTAGTCGCGTTCTTGCCGCATTTATTCTATTTTCGTAACCTTTGGGCATTGTCCTAAAATAAACAGCATAATTTATATAGTATAAAGTCCATTAATATCTTGTGATATTACATGGCAAGACCAAGGGGTAAGATCGAAATTACGTGTCAGAATCCAGATTGCAAATATTACATGAGGGAAGAAGGAAAGAGGCGCAGAGGACGCAAAGACAGGATGACGGGCAATCCAAAAAGAATTTTTCAGACAGGATTTACAGGATTGACGGGATAAACTTCATCCTGTGAATCCTGTTATCCTGTCCACTATACTCTAATTTTACTTCTTGTCCTCGTCCACAACCTTATACTCCGCGTCCGTCACTTTCTCCTCTTTTTTCTCTTCCTTGGGCTCTTCCGGCTTTGCCTGCTGCGCCTGAGCCTGCTGCTGGTACAATATCGAGCTTATTGCATGCATCTCCTTCGTGAGGTCATCGATGGCAGATCTAATCCTGCCCACATCCTCGCTCTTAATGGCTTCCCTTGTATTCTCGATAGCCTTCTCGACTTTTTCCTTCTGCTCCCCCGAAACCTTATCTCCAAGCTCCTTCAATGTCCTCTCACACGTATAAATAAGGCCGTCAGCCTGGTTCTGGAGTTCCACCTTCTCCTTTCTCTTCCTGTCCTCCTCTGCATATTTCTCGGCATCCTTTATCTTCCTGTTGATTTCATCCGAAGCCATCTTGAGCGGCGCTGTTATGGTCATCTTCTGCTCTTTCCCAGTTCCGAGGTCCTTGGCTGTCACATGGAGTATGCCGTTTGCATCGATATCAAAGGTAACCTCTATCTGCGGAATGCCGCGTGGGGCAGGCGGTATTCCAACGAGATTGAACCTTCCGAGTGTGACATTATCGTACGCCATCGCCCTCTCCCCCTGGAGCACGTGTATTTCAACAGTTGTCTGGTTGTCCGCAGCGGTTGAGAATATCTGGCTTTTCCTCGTCGGTATTGTGGTATTCCTGTCTATGAGCTTTGTCATGACATGACCAAGGGTCTCAATACCGAGCGTGAGGGGAGTAACATCGAGCAGGAGAATATCCTTCACTTCGCCTGCGAGCACGCCTGCCTGGATGGCTGCCCCTGTTGCCACGCATTCCATTGGGTCAACCCCTCTTTCCACGTTCTTGCCTACATAATCCTCAACGAATTTTTGCACTATGGGCATTCGGGTCGGTCCTCCTACGAGGATTATCTTCTCGATCTCCTTCGGCGTCAGTTTTGCATCCGAGAGCGCCTGCTTCACAGGAACTCTGCACCTCTCCACCACCTCGCCGACAATATCCTCAAGCTTGGCTCTTGTAAGGGTCATGGTGAGATGTTTTGGACCAGAGGCATCCGCGGTAAGAAACGGCAGGTTGATATCCGAGGTAAGGGTTGTTGAAAGCTCGATTTTTGCCTTCTCTCCGGCATCCCTTATCCTCTGCATCGCAACCTTATCATTGCGTACATCAACACCCTGCTGCTTCCTGAACTCCTCAACAATATAATCCACTATCTTATTGTCCATGTCGGTGCCGCCCAACTGCGTATCCCCGCTTGTAGCCTTTACCTCGAAAACGCCGCCGCCAAATTCCATTATCGTGACATCAAGCGTCCCCCCTCCGAAATCGAAAACCATGATTTTCTGCTCTTTTTCCATCTTGTCAAGACCATAGGAAAGGGATGCTGCGGTGGGTTCGTTGATTATCCTCACGACCTCAAGACCTGCAATGGTACCTGCATCCTTGGTCGCCTGCCTCTGGTTATCATTGAAATAGGCAGGCACTGTTATGACAGCTTTCTCCACCTTCTCGCCCAGAAATGCCTCAGCGTCGCGCTTTATTTTCTGGAGCAATATCGCGGAAAGCTCCTGGGGCGAATAATCCTTTCCAAATATCCTGTACTTGTAATCCGTACCCATCTTTCTCTTGAAGGCTGTAACCGTGCCTTCGGGATTGGTAATCGCCTGCCTTTTTGCAGGTTCGCCCACCAGCCTCTCGCCCGTCTTTGTAAAAGCCACGTAGCTTGGAAAAGCCTTTCCGTACTGGGTAATCCCCTCGGCACTCGGGATTATTGTAGGCCTTCCTCCGAGCATTACAGCCGCCGCAGAATTGCTTGTTCCAAGATCTATACCTATGATTTTTGCCATTATTTCACCTCATTCTCTATTTCCTCTTTCTTTTTCGATACTCTGACTTTCGAATAACGAATGACCCTGTTATTTAACATATAACCCCTTGCAAGCTCTTCAAGGACTGTACCATCATCGTACTCATCCGTAAGCGTCTGCATCATTGCTTCGTGTTTATAGGGGTCGAACTTTTCACCTTGCGCCTTAATGGGAGCCAGACCGTTTTTTTCAAGCACGTTTTTGAATTGTTTATATATTAGCTCCATGCCTTCAATTAACTTATCGCTATTGTCCGTCTTTTTTGCATTTTCAAGCCCTCTCTCAAGGCTTTCATAGACATCTACAAGCTCAAACATTAGTTTCGCATTGGCATATTTTATGAACTCCTCCCTTTCCTTAAGAGCTCTTTTCCTGAAATTATCAAACTCTGCACTCAGGCGCAGGCAGCGGTCTTTTTCTTCATCGAGTTGTTTTTTTGTCGCTTCCAGTTCTTTTATAAGTTCTTGCTCACGAGGTTGTGCTTCAATTTCTTTTGCCAGAGGTTCTTCTTCACGGACTTTTGATTCTATTTCTTTTTCCTCGATCTTCGTTTCTTCCTTGTTTGTATCTTCTTTGTTTACCATCAGACATCTCCGTGATTAATTTAAAATATGCAAGTATCCATGAGATACCAACTCCTCAAACAGATATATCGCAGGTTAATAATTAATTTATGCTTTATACACTAATGTTAATCTTCGTCCTCGACCTTTGGAGCCTGGATTCCGTCATAATAATCTGCGGTATGCTCTGGCTTGACATCCATCATGCCCGTTTCCTTTGCCATCAGGATATCATTTATGCGCAGAATCATGACAGCTGCATCTGTGGCTGATTTGATCTCCTGGGTCTTTACACGCAGAGGCTCAACCACGCCTATTTCCTTCATATCCTCTGCCTCGCCTGTAAAAACATTCAATCCCGAGGTCACCTGCCCTTTATTGTGCCTGTTTCTAAGCTCCACAACTATATCGACAGCGTCAAGACCTGCATTTTCAGCAATTCCTTTTGGTATTTCCTCAAGCGCATCGGCATAAGCCATTATCGCAAGCTGTTCCCTCCCTCCGTGGGTGGTGGCATATTTCCGAAGTCTTGTTGCAAGCTCGATTTCAGGCGAGCCGCCGCCTGCCACCATCTTCCCGTCCTCTATCACAACGCCAACCACGCGCAGCGCATCATCGAGAGCCCGCTCGACTTCTTCTGCTACGTGTTCTGCGCCGCTGTAAATCAGGATAGAGACGGCTTTGGGATTCTCGCATCCCTCTATATAGACCATCTTATAGTTGCCAACGCCGCGCTCCTCAACGACGTCGGCTCTCCCGAGGTCTTCCTCCTCTACGCCGTCAACCTTGGATACAACGCGCGCCCCTGTCGCTTTTACAATTTTCTTAATCTCTTCGTCCTTGCATCTCCTGACAGCGAAGATACCTTTCTTGGCAAGATAATGCATCCCGATATCGTCTATGCCTTTTTCCGTGAACACCACATTTGCACCGCTTTTCGCAAGTGCTTCCACTCTTTCTTCCACAAGTTTGCTCTCTTCAAGCCTTGCTTCGCTCAGGATTTCTGGCGAGTGGATTTTAAGCGTGGATTTGACCTGTGTTTTCTCGACCTCTATTCCAGTATCAAGTGCCGCGATTCTTGCATTCTCGACCTTACGCGGCATGTTTTTATGTGCCCTTGCCTTATCGATCACAAGCCCGTGGACGAATTTAGTATCCTTTATGCTGCCCCCGCGCTGGTGGATGATGTTGATATTTTCTTTCACGTTCACCTTGCCGCCCTCTTTGATCGACTTGGCTGTCTGGACGCACAACTGCACGAGCGAATCAAGGGCAAGGTCTGCGCTTTTTCCTGTGAGCGCAGTTCTTGCGATGTTCTCAAGCACATCGTCGGAGGCATCCATCGCAAGTTCGTTCAGGATCTCGATGGCTTTCTCAGCCGCAAGCCCGTAGCCACGTGTGATTATTGTCGGATGAACTCCCTGCTCCACAAGGGCGTGGGCTTTGCTCAATAATTCCCCTGCAAGCACGACTGCGCTCGTTGTGCCGTCGCCCGCCTTGTCCTCCTGCGTGCGCGCTACCTCCACCATCATCTTTCCAGCAGGGTGCTTGATGTCCATCTCCCTCAAAATCGTGGCGCCGTCGTTGGTTATCACCACGTCGCCAACCTGGTTCACGAGCATCTTGTCCATGCCTTTTGGTCCGAGCGTGGTTCTTACGGCATCGGCGACTGCCTTTGCTGCCATAATATTGGAGCCGAGGGCATCTTTTCCCTGTGTTCTTGTTTTGTCCTTGTCTAATATGATAATCGGCTGTCCGCTTAAGGTTCCTGCCATGATAATTACCTCTGAGGGTGTTTCTTAGTGTTTGTGGTTCTATAAATAAATTACGTG
>CAYXIP010000011.1:0-9934 GCA_964465515.1 uncultured Candidatus Methanoperedens sp.
TAGCTCGATAAGATGAGCACGCATTCATTAAGAATTGGAACTGTCAAACTTAGGTCATAACATATATATCGCTTTTTAAATCCCTCCATTTATAACCCCCAAATGCACAAACCCGAACTGCCCGCACCCGTTGGAAACAAGGAAGCCTTTATGATTAGCCTGCTTTCGTTTGTTAGTCTTGTGGCAATCTTATTAAATCCCCATACTGTTCAAAATGTTCATCAAAAGCAAAGGCTTCAACTATACCAAGCCGTTCCATAATCGCAAAGCTTGTGCAATCAGTAAAACTAAACCCTTTATCCTTATGTTTGACAAATATCTCCCATGCTTTCTTTTCATCAGGAGACGTTACCCGAACAAGAGTTGCTATCGATTCTTTCCACAGTTTTTCTCCAATCTCAACAGCAACCTCGTAACCTAAACGATTTTTGGCAAGAGTAATTGTCTCATCTGCAACATAGTTTGTGGTAATTAACGAATGGGTTAAAGCCTCTTTAAATTTCACCGCAGAAGCATGATTTGCATCGCTTTCATCCAAGAGAGCATACCACGCACTTGTATCAACAAAGACAGGCAAAAATACTCCCCTCAATATAGATATCTGTCGTGCTTTCGCGCAACATCAGTCTTACCGCTTCTCCCTATGCCGACTATTTTCGATAATTCTTTCCTCTGAGATTTCAGCAGCGCTGCCTCTTCCTCCGGTATAAGTATAAGATGCACGTGCTTATGCTCTGGTAAATCTACCTTTTGAAGCGGCTTGAACATGCCATCCTCGTAAACAGCAGGTATTGCTTCGGACATGATACAAAGATGAACCTATCTTTAAATAAAGATTATTACGTATGGCATCGCATCAATTCCTTATTGTACTAAAATCAGTAAAAGTATGAGCACCACCATCGAACACGCAAAAAAACTCCCGCAATCCCCCGGCGTTTACCTGATGAAAGACCGCGAAAACAACGTCATCTACGTCGGAAAAGCCGCCTCCCTTCGCGACAGGGTGAGCCAGTATTTCAGAGAGCAGGAATCCCCAAAAAACAGGATGCTTGTGAGGAATTTAGAGGACTTTGAATACATCGTTACGGAGAACGAGGTCGAGGCGCTGGTGCTGGAATCCAACCTCATAAAAGAGCACATGCCGCGCTACAACGTGCGCCTGCGGGATGATAAGGCATACCCCTATATCAAGATCACCAACGAGGAATATCCCCGCATCTGCATCGCACGGAGGCGCGAGCAGGACGGGGCGCAGTATTTCGGTCCCTACCCGAGCTCGAAGGCGGTGAGGAAGCTGATACGGATGGCTTCGGGCTTCGGCATCAGGCGCTGCAGGAAGAAGCTCCCGTGCCCACCGTGCCTTAATTATTACATAAAACAGTGCGCTGCGCCGTGTCTTGGCGAGGTAGCGAAGGAGGAATATCTTGACATTATAAGAAACGTCGTAAATTTCCTAAAAGGAAAACGCAGCCAGCTCATCAATGACCTGAAAGAAGAGATGGAAAGGCTTTCGGAGGAGCAGGAATACGAGGCTGCGGCTCGCATCCGCGACCAGATCAATGCACTGGAAGAACTGTCTCTTAAGCAGCGCGTGAGCGTTCCGGGCCAAAAAGAGCAGGATATTATCGCGTATGCCATTTCGGACGACAAGGGAAGCCTGCAAATATTCCACACAAGCGAAGGGAAGCTCAAAGGGCGGGACACGTTCTCGCTGAACACCGCCAACTCGGATGAAACAGAAGTGCTTTCAAGTTTTATCAAACAGTACTATCAGGATTTAGAGCCTCCTGAAGAAATTATAATCCCTATCGAAATAAAGGATGAATCCATCTCGCGCTGGCTCTCTGAAAAGGATTCAAAGCTCAAAACGCCAAAAAACAATGTTGAAAGAGGACTCATGAACCTTGCACAGGAAAATGCCAAGATGCTTCTTCGCCAGAAAATGCTTGCCGAAAGTAAAGGCAAAAACGAAGCGCTTTCGAATCTCCAAAAAGCTCTTTCTCTGCCCGCTCCACCCACCATAATCGAAGCATTTGATATTTCGAACATCGGCGGCACGGATGCTGTTGGCTCTCTCGTTGCATTCGAGAATGGAGAGCCTGATAAGAAAAATTACAGGCGTTTCAAGATAAAGGCCGTCCAGGGTGCGGATGACGTTGCCATGATAGCGGAAGTCGTAACACGCGCATATTCGCGCAGGAAACAGGAAGAAAAAATGATGCCCGACCTGATATTGATCGACGGGGGAAAAGGGCAGTTAAATGCTGCTCTGGCTGCGCTTTCCGGACTTGGGCTAAAGCTCAATACCGTGGCTCTTGCAAAGGAGTTTGAATACATTTCCATCCCCGGTAGGGAAGCGCCTGTAATTTTGCCTGAAGATTCGCCGGCTCTTCATTTGCTGCAGAGGATACGGGATGAGGCGCACAGGTTCGCGCTTGGATACCACAGGAAACTCAGAGGAAAGAAACTCAGGGAATCTGCGCTGGATGGGATAGCAGGGATAGGAGAGAAGAAAAAACGGGCGCTGCTCGGGCATTTCGGGTCTGTTGAGGAATTGAGAAAGGCTCAGGTTTCTGAGATTGAAAAAGTACCGGGGATTACGAGGAGGAATGCGGAGGCTGTATACGGGTTTTTCCACAGAACATAAAAAACTATATACCTCAAACTACATCTTAGCGCCGAAGGGCCCGTGGTCTAGTCGGTTATGACGTCGCTCTTACACAGCGGAGGTCCGGAGTTCGAATCTCCGCGGGCCCATTTAATACCCGCCCGATTTTAGGAAATCGTCCGCAAGATTTTTCCTGATATTTATCCTGCTATCGTCCACAACCTCTGTGATTTTGAGTATTTTCTGTGCCCTTCGCTGCTCTGGCGGGCAGCCGCATTCGTAGATATAATGCAGGTAACCAGTCCTGAAATTCTCAACCGTATCCAGATGTGTATAAGGTGAATTACATGCGGGGCAGCTTCCTACCTTTGGAATAAGTTCCCTGCAGAGTGGGCACTCGTGTACCATTATTTCCACGAGCTTATTGTCGGTATTGAGGGCAGTGAGTTTAAATTCTTTCTTCTTTTTGGGT
Source organism: uncultured Candidatus Methanoperedens sp. (assembly GCA_964465515.1). GTDB lineage: Archaea > Halobacteriota > Methanosarcinia > Methanosarcinales > Methanoperedenaceae > Methanoperedens. The sequence continues at coordinate 3,084 of CAYXIP010000011.1, forward strand.
TCCTCCAAGAGTATCACCTAAAAATGAATAAAAAATAATGTTAACTTACAGGATAAAAGTTACTGGCTTTTCTTCTTTTTACCGCGGCTCTTCCTGATTCTTTCCATTTCTGCTGGACCGATTACTCCGCCCATGAATATCACCTTAAATCAATAAGAATTCATCATAGATAAAATTAACTGAGCAGGAAGCAGTCGCCGGGAGTCGGGTATGAATGCGGTTCATAGCCGACTCTGTGGTTTATCAAAACAGGCAAAATACAGGCATTCACCGCGTGAAATCACTGGTATATCTTCGCTTCCTTCCATAAACCTGACAGGCGCATCCCGGATAAGCACTGCAGGTATGCTCTCATCAGCCTCGCCCATTATTATCTGCGCCGCAGAAACAAGGTTATCGGCAGTAGCCCGGCGCGTAATCAATAAAGGTTTCCCGAAAAGGTCTTTTCTTCCCCGCACATCCTCCACAGGTTCTATGCCTGCGCATGCAAGCGCTATGCCCACACAACCTAAACGAAGCGGCTGAGTCCTGCTGTCACCTATGATAACTGCTATGTTGCAATTGTATTCCGACATCAGCTTCTCCCTGATTTCTTGAGCGCTCTTTTTTGGGTTTTCAGGCAGCAGCACCACATGTCCTTCGGGCGCATTGGAGTTATCTATCCCCGCACTTGGCGAGAGTACGCCTTTGGTAATGGTCACAACCACGCCCGGTATCCCTCCCAGTATCTCATCCGATTCGCGGATTATCAATTCCATTTTTCTCGGGTCGTTTTCATAGAGCTTTGAGAGTTCAACGGCTTTTTTGCCTGGAGTTATATCTTCAAGTTTGACGATACGTTTTTCAGCGCTTGCCACTGCCGACTCTGCGAGCACCACTATATCGTTTTCCTTTGGTCTTATGCCTGCTGAGTTCATTGCATCTACCAAAATCCCTGCAATATCATCGCCTGGTCTTATGAGAGGCGTTTTTATGCCGATTAATTGCATCAGTACACCTCCTTCATTATTTTTATGGCACAGAAATCTCCGCACATGGTGCATGGTCCCTCTTCCGGCGCAAGTGCCCTTGCCCTTTCGCTGTCGAGAGCGTAGCTCAACTGACCCTCCCAATCAAGTTCTGCTCTTCTTGCTGCCAGATTCCTGTCCACTTCATTCAGCCCGTATTTTACAGAATCACCTATGTGCGCAGCTATCTTAAAAGCGATAAGCCCTTCCCTTACCTGCTCTATACCCGGAAGACCGAGATGCTCTGAAGGCGTGATGTAGCAGAGGTAATCAGCGCCAGCCCCGCTTGCTATGCTTGCTCCCACACAGCTTGCGATATGGTCGTATCCTACTGCCACGTCCGTGGGAAGTGGTCCTGCTACGAAAAGCGGAAAATCCGACATCCGCTTGTGGAACCTGACATACTCGGCTATCCTGTCTGCGCGTACATGCCCCCCGACTCCTTCGATAATAGCCTGCACACCCTGCTCATGTGCTCTTTTCGCAAGCTCCACGTTCTGTCTTATTTCCTCAAGCTGTGCTTTATCCCGCGTATCGTGTATGCATCCGCTTCGCATGGTGTTCCCAAGTGAAAGGACGATATCGTGTTTTTTCAGTATTTTTAAAATCTCATCAAAATTCTCGACAAACGGATTCTCGCACCGATTAAGCGTCATGTAAGCGCCTGTTATCGACCCGCCTTTGGATACTATGCCCATTATCCTTTTTCTTTTTTTCAGCATTCCAAGCATTTTATTATCGATGCAGTGGAGTACAAAAGAACTCACACCTTCAGAAGCCTGCTTTCTTATATTCCTGATAATGTCCTTTTCATCCATATCCTCAAGACCGTCTTCAGCAGCGGTCTGGTAGATGGGGACTGTGGTGATCGGAAGCGTGGTATTTTCAAATATTCTTTGCCGTATTCCGGCGATGTCCCCTCCCATGGAGAGGTCGGTTATGGTGTCGGCGCCGTATTTTTCCGCAATCTGGGCTTTCTGTACTTCCTCATCCGGACTGATTTTTAAAGAGGAAGTGCCTATATTGACGTTCACCTTTGTTGAAAGACCTCTGCCTATGCCAACCTGTTTCTCTCCCCTCCCCATAATGACCACACTTCCGCTTACAATTCGTTCAAGCAAGCTCCCGGTTTTTATATTCTCGGCTTTCGCAACCGCTTCCATCTGTGCCGTTACATTTCCATTCCTTGCCTGCTCTACCGTCGTTTTCATATCATATCTGCCATTTCAAGTATTGCCTTTGTATTTTCATGATTTCCGACTGGCATAATATGTATGCCTCCGCATATGTCCTGCAGTTCTTCTATTAACCCTGCTGCTATTTTCATCCCCTCGAATTTTGGATTTCTCGCTGTTTGCATCCTTTGGATTATATCCTCAGGGATTTTGATGCCTGCTATATTTTTATTAAGAAATCTTGCACTCTTTTCTGATTTTAATGGAATTATGCCTGCTATTATTCTGCTTCGCTCTAATCCGATATTCTTGATTTCAGCCATAAAGTCCGAAAAACTGCCTGCATCAAAAACAGCTTGGGTCTGGAAAAACCTCGCACCCATCTTTATTTTTTTTTGAATTTTGACAAGTGCAAGCTTGCTTGGTTCAGTATTCGTCACTGCACCGGCACAGAATTCAGTTCTACCCTTTAATCTATTACCCGAAAAATCATATCCGCTATTTAATTTTTGAATCAATCCAAGAAGCTGCACAGAATCAAGGTCATATACAGGCTTTGCGCCTTCATGGTCGCCTTTTGCAGGATGGTCTCCTGACATCACCAGTATATTATTTATTCCAAGCGCACAGGCTCCGAGGAGTTCAGATTGGAGCGCAATCCTGTTCCTATCTCTACAGGTCAGGTGCATTATGGTTTCATATCCTTCCTGCGCAAGGATACGGCATGCTGCCAGCGGGCTCATTCTCATTACTGCTCTCTGATTATCCGTGATATTTATGGCATCCACAACATCTTTTATCAGGCTTGCTTCTTTCAACATCGCTTCTATATCTGTACCCTTTGGAGGGCTCATCTCTGCTGTGATTACGAATTTTCCTGAAAGAATTTTTTCCCTGAAGCCCAAACTTACCTCCTTCGCTTTCTTGCGTGATTCCTTGGCTTGTGAATGATTTCAAGATACTCAAGCTTCCCAAGCTTAAGAAGCCTCTCATATATCGCATCCCATGCGCATGTGCGCTCATCAACTTCGCATTTTCCATCCACCGCGCCTCCGCAGGGTCCGTTCAGCAAGCCTTTGGAACACCGAGCGATGGGGCATATGCATCCGTACATCCAGACAGTACATTCCCCGCACATGCCGCACTGCTCTTCCATTATTTCTTCATAGCACATGCCTCCGAGGGAGCCGGTATCAAGAGCTGGATAAACCATATCTGCAAACCTTGAGACCGTTGCCACCCCTGCGCCGCATGACATAACAAGAAGAGCATCGGACTTTTCAATCCCCGGATTCTGGGAAACCACTTCATTCCACGAGGATATGGTGCATGCAGAGCTCAAAACCGTCCATCCTGTAAGGGTTTTACCTGCTCTTTTTAATCTTTTTCCCATCTCAAGCACTTCGGGTTCGCCGCCCACACCAAGCTTAGTTGCACATTTCCCGCAGCCGATTATGAAAATGTTTTTTTCTTTTAGAGCTCGCAGGATTTCCCTTGTCTTTTTTTGCCTCGATATTATCATGTTCTGGAATACCTGAAAACGACATCGTTTTTCCTGTTTATTAATTCGGTAAGCATATCTGCAATCAAAGGCAGATCCCTTACTTGATATTTTATTTTTTTTATAAGGCGCTCAACCTGAAGCTGTGTGCCGAATATGAGCAGGTTTACCTTATCCACCTCATGGGATACAGCACCTCTGGGAAGGGCTGCATCACCTCCCCTTGCAAGCATCTCCTGTTTTATTATCAATGCCTCAGTCGTGGAGATGTTCTTTAAAAGTATATTTAAAAAAACTGTCTTATTCTTCATGACGCCACTTCCTGCTTTCGTCGCCCCGATTGAGCTCATCAATCTTGCGGCATCCTCTTTGTTTCTTATGTCAAGCAGTTCGGCTTCGTAATCCCCCGAAGCAACCATTGGTATCCTTACCCTTGTATCCTGTGCAACTTTCACGGCGTCCAGCGTAGGAGCCACGTCGTGAGTCCTGATGATATGTGCCCCGTTTCGCACCGCGATTGCAGTGGCAGCGAGGCTTCCATAAAGCCGCTCACCTGCAGGTTTATGGAGCGTCTCGCCGATGAAAGATTTTCTGGATACTGCTGCAAGTATGGGTTTCCCGAAAACGTGAAGCCTCAGGAGATTATCTATGGTCTCGTAATCGTAAATGGGTAATTTATCAGCCGTCCATCTTCCAATAGCAGGGTCTATTATGATATTGTCTATCCTGTTTCCCTCTGCCCGGGATATTATCCTTTCAAGCGAGTCCATTACCGCATCCAAGCCCACGGGGTCGCCAGGCACCTCATTGCTTGCCATCAGTATCACAGGACATTGGTGCTCCTTCACCACCCCTATCATCTGTGCGTCTGCCGTAAAACCGCTTACATCGTTTATAATCCGCGCCCCCGCTTCGAGTGCTTCCCCTCCTATATCGGAAAACATTGTGTCCACGGATATCGGCACTGCAACCTCCGCAAGAGTCTTTATTGCAGGTATGAGTCGTGATCGCTCTTCTTCCTTTGAGATTTTGACAGCAAGCGGCCATGTGGAACGTGCACCCACATCAATAAAATCTGCACCATCATCGACCATCTTGAGGGCGGCATCCAGAACAGAATCCAATGAAACAACAGAACCTTTATAAAAAGACTCCCTGCTCAGGTTTATTACGCCCATTACTCGTGCAGGTTGGTTATCTCCGACTTTCACGCCTGCAATGGTTTTTTCTATCACGTTTTGCCATAATTCTTTTTAAGTACTCATAAGGTTTGCGTATTTTCAGGGTTTCATATCTTTAATACTTCTCTAATATACCAATTTAATTATTTAACCCCTTTATTTCTTTTGGAAAAATTTAATAGTACGCATTATGAGTATCATGTAGAAAATCAAGCCAATGCTATCCAGTTGTTCAATTTTTCAGTTTGGCAAAAAATTGAATTTCTGATCGTTCACATCCTTTTCAGATACTGAGTTGAGCAGCAAGCATAATTTCATCTGGAGAATACAGCAGAAGGCATGAATTAAAAAAATCTGGCTATTATAAGACTGAGTTCAAATAACATCACAAGCAATGCCGCCAATAACAATTCTGAAATTGCCGAAGGGTCGGGGGAAACGAACAATGAAAATGCAAGCAGGGCACCGTAGATTATCTTGCGCTTTTCTGCCAACGACTCGCTTTTCACCACTCCGGTCTTAATAGCAAATATCAGAAGAAGCGGGAACTGGAAAACAAGTCCGAATCCGAGAATGAGCGTTATTATAGTGTTAATAGTATTTATAACAGAAATCTGCGGGCTTGCAACACCAACCGAATAAAGTATCGTGTATTTGAATACAAGAGGCACAGCCACGAAATAGGCTATTGCTGCTCCCGCTAAGAACAGGATAAAAGAGAAAGGCACAATCTTAAGGAAGAACAGTTTTTCTTTTGCATAAAGTCCTTTTCCCACGAACATGAAACCTTCGTAAATCATAAGCGGTATGCCAATGAAAAGCGCAACCATTAAAGATAGCGTGAGTCTTGTGATAATAAGTTCCGTCGGTGCATATATCGTCATGGGCACAGGAACTGTTTGTTTCCATATAATCTGCAAAAGTTTTCCCGAATAGAGAAAAGCAACTGCCGTAATGATTGCAATCGGAATAGCTGCAGTTATCATCCGCAGGCGTAACTCTTTGAGATGCTCCGCAAGAGGCATTTCTTTGTCGCCTGGTACGCCGTTCATTGCATTCACTGGGGGTTTAATTACTTATAAACATGCGCAAAGAAAGGTCTTTAGACTTTGAAGCGAATTATTGCCTTGATGAAAGTAAGCGAACTCGGTGAGAGGGCTTTGATAGCCCGCATTTCAAAACTGCTTGCAAAACAAGGAAGTTACGTCATCGTGGGGGCGGGTGAGGATGACTGCGCTGTGCTGGATATCGGAGGCGATGAGTATCTCCTTGCAACCACTGACATGCTCCATAGGAAAACCGATTTCCCGCCAGAGATGACAGGAAGGCAGATAGGCTGGATGTCGGTAGCAGTTAACCTGAGCGACCTGGCTTCAAAAGGCGCAAAGCCTCTCGGTGTATTGATGGCGATGGGAATTCCTCCCGACAGCGAACTTGGCTTTGTGGAGGAAATCGCAAGAGGCATGGCAGACTGCGCTTCGAGATTCGGGACTCAGGTGATAGGAGGGGATACGGATTCGCACGAGGAACTCACGATGGCAGGGACTGCGCTTGGGCTTGTGAAAAAAGAATTATTGATACGAAGAAGCGGGGCTAAGATTGGCGACCTTGTCTGCGTGACGGGTAATCTTGGTACAGCGGGTGCAGCCCTTCTTGCTCTGGATAAGGGAATAAAGGTCAGCCGGGAGATCTTGAATGCGCTGTTTGAGCCTGTGCCAAGGATAAAGGAAGGCATGGCACTTGCGGAGAGCCGCGCAGTTACATCCATGATGGACATAAGCGATGGGCTTGCGCTTTCGCTTCACGATTTGAGCAGGGCAAGCGGCGTGGGGTTTAAGGTATACGAAAATAAGCTTCCTGTTTTGTCTGAGGTTAAAAGGTTATTGAAAGGCGAGGAACTGCTGGAGGCTGTGGTTTATACGGGTGGGGATTTTGAGCTGTTGTTCACGGTGGCGCAGGATATGATTGGGAAGGCAAGGAAAGCCTG
>CAYXIP010000011.1:10034-28447 GCA_964465515.1 uncultured Candidatus Methanoperedens sp.
GCCAGCCTTATCGTCTCAAGGTTCATAGGGGCGCGTGTTTCTATCCTGAATTTGCGATAGATCGAGCTTGCAAGGTCAATGCAGTTCTTCTCGTCCCCGTGCTGGGTCAGGATATGCTCAGGTCTTGGTCTCATTTTCCTGACATATTCCATGAGCTGCATCCTGTCCGAGTGACCCGAGAACCCATCAACTGTCTCGATACGCATATTGATTTTCACGGTCTCTGTCTTCCCGCCGCCTGCATACAGGGGTATTTCCTTCCAGCCTTTCTGGATGCGCCTTCCCAGAGTCCCTTCTGCCTGGTAGCCTACAAAAACCATGGTGTTCTTTTCTTCTGGACCATAAGCCTTGAGGTATTCCATCACAGGACCGCCGTTGAGCATACCAGAGGTAGCCAGAACGATGCACGGCTCGCGGTCATCGACGATTTTCTGTCGCTTCTCCTTGGAATCCACCTGCACAAAACATTTCGCAAGGAATGGATTCATGCCCTTATGGAAAATCTGGTTCCTAAGCTCATTGTTCAGGTATTCGGGATGCGTGGTATGGATTGCAGTTGCCTCATAAATCATCCCGTCAAGGTAAACCGGGACGTCGTTTAGCAATCCCTTCCTCAGGGCTTCCTCAAGCACAATCATGACTTCCTGGCTTCTTCCCACAGCAAATGTGGGTATGACAATAGTTCCCCTGTTGTCAAGAGTTTCCTTGGCAATCTGCACAAGATGCCGCTCAGCCTCTTTTCTTGAGGGCTGCATATCCCTTGATCCGCCGTAGGTTGCCTCCATAACCACTGTCTCAATGCGGGGAAAATCGTTGGTTGCGGGGTCGAACAGCCGCGTTTTTTCGTATTTCATATCTCCTGTAAATGCGATATTGTAGAGACCGTCTCCCACATGAAAGTGCGCAATCGAAGAACCAAGAATGTGACCGGCATTATGGAACGTCAGCTTCATATCAGGACCAATGTCCGTGACATCGCCGTAGTTCAATGTTATGATATGTTTCAGAACTTCGCGAATCATGGCTGACTCGTAAGGGATTTTCCTTCCCTCACGGGCAGCAACATCGATATAATCCAGTTGCAATAATGCCATCAAATCCCGTGTCGGGGGGGTACAGTAAACGGGCCCTTCAAACCCGTATTTGTACAGCAAGGGGACCAGACCCATATGGTCAAGATGCGCATGCGTAAGAACTACGGCATCTATCTGGCTTATTGGATGCACTTCGGGTATATAGAGATAGGGCGTTCCGTTATCCTCCCCTGCTACATTCACCCCGCATTCGATCAATATCCTTGTTTCTGGCGTCGAGAGTAAAAAGCAGCTTCGTCCCACTTCACGGCAGGCTCCGAGAGAAGTGATTCTTACCCATTTATCCTTGGAAGAGACTCCGCGGTGTATCTTTCTTCCTATGGTTTTCAGTAAGTTCTTTCGCTCTTCTTTATTGGCGCGCAGGAATTGACGGATATTGTTTACTGTGGTGGATTTCATCGGTGGTGTCCGAACTACTTTTGCTGTCCATCCTATGACTTTGGTGATTTCTCTCAGGGTCTCGCCGTGTCTCCCTATTACCAGCCCTGGCTTCTCAGCCTCTATTATTACCTCGCCTGTGTCCACATCAAAGTAGTGGTTGGATATTCCGGATTCTGGAGGAACGATTTTTGAAATCGAAGTAATCGCCTCTTCAGGCTGCGCCAGCACCTTTGGGTCAGGTCTGACAACCAGTCGTTTTCTCAGTTCCTTGGCAAGGGTCTTTATGAGGTCGCCGTTATCAGCAAATTTCCTTGGCTCTTCTGTATAAATAACGAGTTCGGGTCCCTCAAAATCAACATCTGATATCGTGATATCTTTGGGGAGCTGAGCTCTTATTTTTTGTTTTAGCTCGTTTAATACGTCTTCAACTGTCATCGTGGGTTTCCTTCTAAAATACAAAAATAAAAATAAAAATTTATGTAAAGGTTTCGCGCAGTTTCTTGATTTCTGCTTCTTCTACCTGTATATACCCATCAGGAGTGATTTTTACCACATCGATGCCATCCCCAGATGCTGAATCACGCTTCATAGCATTATGCAGGGCGCGTACTGCCAGCTCGACTCCTTCTTCTATCGGCATGTTCTCTACATACCTATCTTCAAGCACACCGTATGCCATGGGCGAACCTGAGCCAGTTGATACTGCTTTTTTCTCTTCGATTATTCCGCCGACAGCGTCGAGAGAATAGATACCAGGTCCGTTTTTATCAACGCCTCCAACAAGAAGCTGGACAAAATACGGAAAGAATCTGTTGCTGCTCAGGATATTGGCAAGCAGACTTACTATTCCCTTCACGGTCATGGCTTCTTCCCGGCGCATCTTGTAGAGTTTTGCTTCGACCTGCATCCATTTTACAAGCCTCTGCGCATCTCCAACTGAGCCTGCGGTGGTCATTGCTATCAGGTCATCTATCTGATAGACTTTCTTTGCGTCCTTACTTGCAATAAAGTGCCCCATCGTTGCCCTTCTTTCCGAGGCTAGGACTACGCCTTTATCGCAAACTAACCCGATTGTGGTCGTTCCTTTGTATTCCTTATTATCCATTTAAATACCTCTTAGATACCTCATCACAAAAAATGAGAAAATTAGCAAGCTATAATTTGTTTAGATATATTTAAAGGTTTTTGCTTCCATGCCACAATCTGGTCAAGGCAACAGCAAGCAGAAGCATGTCAAAAGTCTTATTTTTGAATTAGCGGAGGTATTATCTCCCCACGTGTGAATAAATGGATTTTATTTCTTTCGGCGAATATTTTTGCCTCATCAGTGAATCCTTTTTTTGACACCAAAGCGTAGTGGTTTTTCTGTTTATTACTCCATTCTATATTTTCAGATTTTTTCATTAGTTCCTCAATAACCTTTTCATCAATTTCTTCATCCTGCCACCTGCAATCGCACAACAGAATATCTCCTGTCGCCTCATTTAGGGCAACGATATCAATTTCGTCATCAAAATGCCACCAGCTTCCCCATTTAGTTAAAAGGGGAAGTTCTCCGTTCAGAGACAGATTTTGAAGCAATTCGATTGAGATATCTCTGAAAATGGAACTCATATAATTGTTAAAATCTGTCTTTATGATGTCAAGAACGATATCGGGTTTTCCTATCTCTATGAGAGAAGAGTTTGGATAAACGTATCTGAACCAGAATCTGAAGAAATAATCATGCAGCGCATAATTACCGGTACGAGTGGATTTTTCCTTTGACAAGGTAACTGGTATATCTCTCCTGATAATATTCAGTTCCATCATTTTTGAGAGATAAACAAAAAGTTTGTTTTGTGAAACTCCCGAGAAATGAGATATCTCGTTGAATGTTGTTCTCCCCAAAGCTATCGCCTTCAGGATAGAAAAATAATTAGCAAAATCCTTGAATTCTTCCATTAGCAGGAACTTCGCTTCCTTGTAAAGGAATGCATCCCTGTCCAGAAATGCTTTCTTAATATTTTCAGATAGGCTCTTGGTCTGGTCAAATTCTTCCACATAACGTGGTATCCCGCCCAGTACAGCATAAGCACTCATTATATCTTCCTCATCCCAATCCCTGAACAATTTTCTAAAATCAAGATACGCAAGTGGCTTAAGGTCTATCTGTCCAGTACGCCTCCCATAGATAGGACTGGAATACGACAGCGCTATTTCCTGCATCATGGAGATACTTGAACCGCAAAGAACAAGCTTCAAGTTCATATTCTTCCATCTTTCATCCCAGAAGAATTGCAGTATTGATAAAAAATTTGGATTTGTTTTGTAAATATAAGGAAGCTCGTCCAATATCAGAACAATTCCGTTTCTATCTATGAATTTTGTAAGGTAGTCGAAGAAAGCCTGCCATGTATTCAAAGGATTACTCTTCAGGAAATCATCCTCCAGCGAGATACCAGCTATCGTTGAATAGATAGATGATAGTTGATCCTCCTTCTGGAGTTCTCCCAGTAAATACAGGCCTTTTAAAGGGCTTCGGTTTAACGATTGTTTAATCAACTCGGTCTTACCCACACGCCGCCTGCCGTATATGATTATGAGTTCGGATGCACCAGAGTTGTACTTTTCCTGAAGGAACCTTAATTCTTTCTCTCGATCAACAAAGCTATATTTCATAGATGGTAATTGACTCATGATATCTTAAATCTTCTCATTAACATAAATTGGATTATGATAATTCAAATTATGTTTAATTGGCTATATTCAAATCCCGAAAAAGGCACTATAAATTTTACTACAAGTATAAAGATAGTTAAATCTATAAGCTAAAATCCTAAATTGATAACCACTTGTTAATTACACCCCTCAGAAAAGTTTATAGTTAGCAGAAGCCCTATTACCATAGGGTGAAACTATGACGGACCTTAGCGAAATACATATCACAAGAACAATAGTAAATGAATTCTTAGACGATTTTATGCAGAACATTCTCGACAGCGATGTTGTTGTCGTGGGCTCAGGACCATGCGGAGTGACGGCGGCAAAATATTCGGCAGAACTTGGACACAAGACCGTGATGATAGAGCGAAATATCTATGGCGGCGGAGGGATGTGGCAGGGCGGCTATCTCATGCCCAAGAATACCGTGAGGGCGCCTGCGCACAAGATCCTTGAGGAATGCGGAGTAAGACTCAAGGAAATGGAAGAGGGGCTCTATGTATGCGATTCTTTCGAAATGGTCTCAAGGATGCTGGCAAGCGCGTGCGATGCAGGGGCGAAGCTGCTTAACTCCACCAATGTGGAAGACCTGATACTCAAGGACGACCATGTGGAAGGCGTGGTCATCCAGTGGTACCCAGTGCAGCAGATGCCAAAGTTCATTACCTGCATGGACCCGATTGCAATCAGGTCAAAAGTTGTGATCGACGCCACAGGACATGATTCAGTGCTTGTCAGGCGCCTGAGTGAGCAGAGGTCTGGCATTCCAGTACCGAAGGGCTGCGGCTCTCTGTGGGTCGATGAGGCTGAGAAGCAGACCGTTGAGCTAACGCACGAGATATACCCTGGGCTTATAGTGGCAGGCATGTCAGCCACTTCGACATACGGCGCGCCGCGCATGGGACCCACGTTCGGCGGCATGCTGCTCGCTGGGAAGAAGGCTGCAGAGCTTGCGCATGAGAAGATTGTGGGTATGAAAGTGGAGAATTTGGGTAAGTTCAGAGTTCCAGCTTAACCACTTTTACTCTTTCAACATCAAGCGCTGGGGGCAAGCCCCCAGACCCCGCGGAGGCGCCGCCTGACGGCGGTGTTTCCCTATCTTTTTATAGTATGAAATCAATTCCTACTAATGGAGGTTAAAATATGCAATTTGGAATGATGGACGGATACGGTTGGGGTGGCATGATGGGCGGCTATGGCTACGGAGGCTGGATTTTGGGGTTTATATTCTGGATCCTCGTGCTCATCGGGCTTGTCCTGCTCATCAAATACCTGTGGGAAGGCAGGGGTAGGAAAGATTCTGCAATTGAAATCCTGAAGAGAAGATATGCCAGCGGAGAGATAAGCAAGGAAGAGTTCGAAGAGAAAAAGAAAGACCTTGTATGAACAGCCTGAAAATTGCAATAATCCTCATTGTAGCCGGTATTATAGGTATTCTTGCTGTGAACTTTTATTTTTCGCCACATCGGACTCAGGCGAACCAATAATCGCATCTTTAGGAACGATGACAATGTAGGGATGATGAGCTGTGCCGCCTGCCACGGTGCTGACGGGAAAGGAGGCAGGGGAACGATGATGATGTGGACATTCGATGCGCCTGATATCAGGTATTCCACGCTGACAACGGCGAGCGGGAATGAAACGTCATATAACGATGAACTCATCAAACGTGCGATTACGCAGGGCGTTGATGCTGATGGAAAGAGGCCTGAGTATCCAATGCCTGTATGGCAGATGTCAGATAGCGACCTCAATGACCTGCTCGATTATCTTAAAACCTTGAAGTGAGGTTAATGGACCCGGCGGGATTCGAACCCGCGGCCTTTGCGTTGCGAACGCAACGATCTACCCCTGATCTACAGGCCCAAAATTACATCCTGCCGAGTTCTTCCACGTTCACGCTTTCCACGCCCTTCACTTTGCTGAAGGCTTCCTCCACCTTCTCTGTTCCACCTTCAACATCGCCAACTTTCACCACAACTATCAGGGCTTTCAGGCCGAAAGCCACGGGTTGCTCCGAGAATCCGTGCAGCTTCGTCCCTTTTGGAATTACTTTTGTGAGAGACTCTTTGAGCTTGTTCAAATCAACATCCATGCCTGAAGGCATGATTCTCAGTTTGGCTGCTACCTCTCCCATTTTATTCACGGTCCTTCGAACCCGCAGCTCGGACACTTATAAGGATTGCTCTGGTGCCTGCAGCTTGAGCATCTTCCAAGTTCTTCACCGCACTGCGGGCATGGGAACCGTACATAACCGCGCTCAATAAGATTTACTCCGCATGAAATGCATTTTTCTGCTTTTTCTTTTCTTGCCATAATATTCTCCTTTTCGGACATCCATAAAGAATCAAACGCTATTAAACTTAACGTAAAAATAGTCGATGGGGCAGAACTAAGTTGGGTGCAAGTTTAGCATCCCAGTGTTGAAGAAATATACCCGGAAAAGGGTATTTGTTATTGTCTCAAAGGATTGAGGTTGGCTACTGACATAGGGTTATCTTTTATTTTTGTCCCACACCCGGAAGGCTATTACATTAATTTTATATCCCTTGTTACCATATTAAGACCTGCGCTTTTTTAAGCGTGAGGTGAAAAATATGGTGTTAAGTATAGGAACCGCAATCGTAGGGATTATACAATTAGTTATTGCCATTATACTTGCAGTGGTTGCACTGTATATTGGGTCTTCAGTATACGGAAAAATAACTAAAGGGATAGAAGAACAAAAGGAACTGGCTAAAGGCAATGTCGCAGTAGGCATTCTTGTCGCATCTGTGTTTATCGCCATCGGTCTTGTCGTGCAGTCGGGCGTTGCAGGGGTTTCAAAAGGATTGTCAACAGCACTCAATGCCGGAGACCTACTGTCTTTGGAGGGCATAATCCCGATAGCGCTTGCCATAGCCCAGTTGATACTCGGAATATTGCTTGCAATCGGTGCTATATACCTCGCCCTGAATGTGCTTGACAGATTGACCAAAGGCATCGAGGAATTCGAGGAGCTAAAGAAGGGAAATATCGCTGTTGCTCTTGAGATGGCGGGTGTAATAATTGCTACCGCGATTATCATTCAACAGGGTGTAATGGGCATAAGCAGCGCATTAATCTAAATATTTTTTATTTCCTTTCATTTTTTTATTTATTTTGATTAGTTTCACCCCGCTTACCTACTGTATATATCATTGGGGCTCTAATCAGAACAGGGTGATGTTATGGAACTAACCATTGAAAGAATGGACATAGGAAGTGAATATATGCAGCGCAGCCAGGAATGCAACCTGTTCGCCATAAGGGAATCAGTCGGCATGGAATATGCCTGCGTCGCGGTACTGCTTCGAAACATTGGGGAAAAGAAAGATACCACATCGCTTGAGAGAGAAGCGCTCTCTGTTGCTGTTCGCCTTCTCAAGCGCAACATGGAGGCTGAGAGTTAGAATAACTTATATCCCTCCTTTAACAATCCTGCTATGTGATTCCATGAAACCAATAGAAAAAGCTGAAGGCATAGGCGGAATGCTCACCGCTTTCAGGAAGCTTGCGCGCGGCAGTAAGAAAATCACCTTTATCGGCTGTCCTGGCTGGTGCAACCCGTTTGCTGAACTTTTGGGGTATGTTTTGCGTGATTCCGGAAAAGAGATGGTCTTTATACCGAATCTGAGGAAGGATATGGCGGCAAAGGTCGAAATGACGGCTTATGGGATGCAGCTTGGAGATCAAGCCGACCCAAGTTCTGATACGGTCGTGCTTCTCGGCGGTCTTGCTATGCCGAAAATGGAAGTTGATGTCAATGGATTGAATATACTGATCAAGGATATCACGGATGGACATGCTGAAAGGCAGGTATTTGGTGTCTGCGTTGGAGGGGTTTTCCAGAAAGCAGGCTGGGATAAATTGATTGATTTTGATTATCTTGTGGATGCGGACATGGAAGTTGTGACATACGGCTTCAAGTTTGATGAATCCGTCAAATAAGAACGGAGAACATTGGATTCATCAAAGTTTGATGAATCCGTCAAAAAAGAACGGAGAATATTGGATTCATCAAAGTGATACAATGGAATGGGAGCCCGAAGCAGAGAAAGAACTTGAGAGAATACCCGAGCATGTGCGCAGTATGGCGAAAATGGGAATTGAGACCTTTGTTGGAAAAAAGGGAGAGACCATCGTAACAATTGGTGATGTGAAGAACGCAGAAAAGCAATTCATGGCTTTGATGGAAAAGGATGAAACGACCACGAAGATTGCGGTTGTGAGATGTGATATCGTAAGTGAAGTCTGCCCCGGCGTGGCATGTTTTAAAGCATTCAATAAAAGAAAGGTACATTTCAGCGAATACGGCGAAGCCGAGATTGTTGGTTTTTTCACCTGTGGAGGCTGTCCTGGCAGAAGGGTTCACAGGCTAGTGGAAAGTCTTCTGAAGCATGGCGTGGATGTGGTTCACCTAAGTTCATGCATGCTCATGGAAAGAGGTTATCCAAGATGCCCTCATATAGAGGAGATAAAACAGACGATTCTTAAAAAAGGCGTGAAACTCGTGGAAGGAACGCATCATTGAGGACAGAACTTTTAAGTTCGCAAGAGACAGTTAGATATGAGGGTAAGAAAGCTTTATTATTGTTCGTTAATATACGAATAAACGAGGAAATATGACAATAACCAAGGAAATGACAATAGAAGAAGTGGTCAGCCAGTATCCTGAAACCATGATGGTGTTTATGAGGCACGGCATGCATTGCGTTGGGTGCCATGTATCAGCCTTTGAAAGCATAGAAGAAGGCGCACTGGCGCACGGGATTAATGTCGATGCGCTGGTCTTAGACCTGAACAAGGTTGTAGCAATGAGAAAATCCTAATCCCTAACAACTCTTGTACCAGCTTTTCCTTCCAGAGCCTGAAGTGCTTTCTCAAGACTTGAAATAATCGCAACTTCTCCTCCTGATTGTATAAACCTGACTGCTGCAACCACCTTTGGTTCCATGCTTCCCTTTCCGAAATGCCCCTCCTTGACATATCTTTTTGCATCTTTAATCGTTATTTCATCAAGGTCGAGCTGGTTATCTTTTCCGAAATTCAGGGCCACCTTTTCAACGTCTGTCAGAATAAGAAAAGTCCCTGCTCCGACAGATGACGCCAGTAAGCTGCCTGTAAGGTCTTTATCGATCACCGCCTCAACACCCAGAAGTGAACCTCGTCTTCGGATAATGGGAACCCCGCCTCCTCCAGCCGCTATTACTATAACACCATCCTGAACCAGCTTCTTGATGACCTCTACCTCCACGATCTCCAGAGGCTCGGGGGATGGAACGATCCTCCGGTAACCTTTTTTGTCATGCATCATCCTTTTCCCCTGTGCAATCATCTTTCTTGCACGGTATTGCGGATAATAAAGACCTATGGGCTTTGTGGGGTTCTTAAAAGAGGGACTTTTCTCATCCACTATTACCTGCGTCAGTATTGTGGTGACCCGCCTCTTGATTCCTTTTTCCTCAAGCCCGTTATCCAGCGATTGCTGAAGCGAGTAGCCGAGCATTCCCTGCGTCTGTGCCCCGCATACATCCAGGGGCTGGGGATGAACGCTACTGCATTCTTCCTGCATGGCAAGGATATTCCCTATCTGTGGACCGTTGCCGTGCGTCAGAACCACGTCATAATTTTTCTGGACAATCTGCGCTATTTCCCTGCAGGTTTCATCTATCATTCTTTGTTGCTCTACGGGGCTTCCTTTTGATGGATTTAGTATTGCATTTCCACCTATTGCGATTACTATTCGGCTCATATCATCACGACCTTTGCGCTCTCTGCGGTCGGTAAAAATACGGGGGATTGATACCGCTCATGCCAAGAAACGCAAAATATTCATATACATTATGTTCCTGTGCTATAATTATCGCTGCAGTTGGTGGTTGGATTTTTGAAAAATCAATCAACCTGCTTACTTCCTTTTCTTCCCCTCGTGCATCTTCTTTATTTCATCCTCAGCTGCCTGCATTTTTGCCTTGTTTTCCTCGTAAATCCTTGAAACATTCTCCATAGCCCTCTCAAGCCTTTTTTTGAGAACAAGCAGTTCCTGTGTTGAAAGTTTATAGTCAGGAGTATTCTCAATCCACAACTGCTCCACATCTATTAGTGCGTTGATGGCAGCCTTTGTCCTGTTTACTGTGTTCTCGTTCATGTGGTTTTATAAGCCCTTTTGTCAAATTAAACTTTCACTTAAATCAAATGCTCAGCAATCCCCTCAGAGATAACGTGGTCGCAGTAGATGCACCGCAATTCAACCGGCTTCTTGTTCACAACAAACTTTGAAATAACAGGCTCGCTCGTATTGGAGATGCAGTTAGGGTTGGCGCATTTCACCACGCCTTCAAGGCTCTTGGGAAGCTCAACCTTGTATTTCTCTATCACCTCAAAATCGCGGATGATGTTGATAGTGGCATCGGGCGCAATCAGCGAAATTCTGTCCACCTCCTCCTCTTTAAGCTCCCTGTCCTCGACCTTGACAATATCCTTAAACCCGATAACTCGACTGGGCACGTTCATAGCCACGCTCACAACAGCATTTGAAGTGCCCGATATTCCGAGTATGCGAAGCACGTTGAGCGCCTGACCTGCTGTGATGTGGTCGATGACAGTGCCGTGCTTTATCGGGCGCACCCTCATCTCTTTTTCAGTCATATCGCCTCCATTGCCATTGCAAGAAGCGCCATCCTGACCGGTACTCCGTAGAAGGATTGCTGGAAATACCGTGCATACTTTGTCCTGTCCACAGAGGGGTCAATCTCATCAATCCTGGGAAGCGGGTGCATCACTATGAGTTTATCGCGGGCTCTTTTCAGCAGTTCCTCGGTGACCCTGTAGCTGCCCGCCACTTTCAGGTACTCTGCAGGGTCCGGGAAGCGCTCCTTCTGTATCCGTGTTACGTATAATACATCAATATCCCCGATCACATCTTCTATCTCCGTGGTTTCGCTTAGGCTGGCGCCCTGCTTTTTCAGGTCTTTTTTAATTACATCGGGCATCCTGAGCTGCACTGGAGAGATGAGGGTCACACTGGCACGATAGAGCGACAGGGCGTAAGCAAGAGAATGGACAGTCCTGCCGTATTTCAGGTCGCCCACAAGCGCAATTTTTAGCGAGGAAAGACTGCTCTCCCGCATTATGGTATAAAGGTCAAGCAGCGTCTGCGTGGGATGGTGCCCTGCTCCATCGCCGGCATTGATTATAGGGACATTTGAGTACTCTGCCGCCATCCTGGCTGAGCCTTCCCTGGGATGCCGCAAAACGATTGCATCTGCGTAATTCCCTATCACCCTTATGGTGTCTGCAAGGCTTTCTCCCTTTGCCACCGAGCTTGTCTCAAGCGACCCGAGGTCAATAACCTCCCCGCCGAGCCGCTTCATAGCAGTTTCAAAAGAAAGACGCGTGCGGGTGCTGGGTTCATAGAAAAGTGTTGCCAGTATTTTCCCTGAAAGCAGGGCGGATTTTTCTCCCCTTGCGATTGTCTCAAATTCCCTTGCTTTTGCCAGAATATCATCAATCTCATCCCGCGAAAAATCCCTCATTGAGATGATATGACGCAACATCACACCTATTAAGCGGCATTCCAATTTAAATTTATTGATAACGTCCCTTCAAACACCCGCTCTGCCTTGCCTTCCATGAAAGCGACATCACTTGTAAGGGTTATTCTCAATTCTCCGCCCTTTGTATTCACCTTTACTTTTCTCCCTGTCCTGCCAAGCCTGTGAGCCACTGCTGCGCAGGCAACAGCACCTGTGCCGCAGCTTAGAGTTTCAGCTTCCACTCCGCGCTCGTAGGTGCGTACTGTAATCTCATTGCCTGAATTCACAGATACAAAATTCACGTTTGTACCTTTTGGAAAAACTGGGTCATAACGAATCCTGGGCGCTGTCGACATCAAATCTGCATCAAAAGAGTCCACAAAAATTACAGCATGTGGAACTCCGGTATTTACAGCCGAGACTTTATATCCGTATAAAGACACATCGAGAAAATCCCCGCTTCCTTTTGCAGGGATTTTTTCACTCATAAATCGTGGCTTTCCCATATCCACAGTTACCCAGGTCTTCTTATCCTCGATCCTTGAGGACACTGAAAGCACACCAGCAAGTGTTTCAACGGTTGCATTCTCTTTGATATAGCTTTCATCAAGGGCATATTTCACAAGACAGCGAATGCCGTTTCCGCACATCTCAGCTTCTGTGCCGTCCGGATTGAAAATCCGCATCCTGATATCAGCTTTATCAGAGCTTCCAAGATACAGCACGCCGTCTGCTCCAATACCGAATCTACGGTCGCAATATTTTACTGCAAAAGCGGATTTTTCAGGTATTATCTCTTCTTTATATTCATCTATAAGAATGAAATCATTTCCGTTGCCATGTAGCTTGGTGAAATGTATCATGTCATTTCTTTTCTTTCTTAAAAGCTGAGGATATTACCTGTCCTGCGGTTCTTACTATCATATATGCCCCGCCTACTATCAATACAGCAGGCGCACCAACGGTAGCTGCTGCAATTCCTGCACTTGCAAGCAGAGCCATATCATGGCTTGCGAGGAAACGGGAAACCTTTTCAAGCGTAGACGGCTCAATCTCCACGGCATCTGTCTCGAGAACCACATCCCCATTCTGGAAGACTTTTATCCACCCGCTCTCCTCTGAAACAAGCACTGCTGTGAATGAATTATCAAATCGTGTGATGCCGCGGGCGGCTGCATGTCTTGTACCAAAACCAAGCAGTGTTTCGGATTTTAATATCCTTGAACCGTATGCAATAAGTTCTCCCTCAGGTGTTAAAATCACAGCGCCGTCCAGCGTAGCGAGCTTTTCAACAACCGCATCCATGCCCTTGCTCAGTATATTCCCTCCAAACTGGAGCGCTGGATAGTGGAGGCGGTAGTTGCCGGCTATTTTCTCCCTGTCTGCTACGATGAAAAGAGCCCCTTCATTCTGCTTAGCCAGGCTTTTGGACACATTGAGGATAACTCGCATTACCTCTGATTTAATATCTTGGCTATTTTCTTTGCCCATGGCATCTTCTTGGAATCGAGATAAGTTATAGGTTTTGGTTAACTGATTTTTAGTCAAATATGCGAAAATTCAAATACAAAGGTGAAAAATTGGTACTTAATACTCAAAGAGGTAAGTTGCAAAAAAAAGAATATATACAGAAGATGTTTGCCTCCATTTCCCACAGATACGATTTTCTCAATCGCCTATTGAGTCTGGGGCGGGATACATACTGGCGCAGTTTCGCAGCAGCTTTACTGCCATCAGGTTATATAATCGATGTTTGTTCTGGAACAGGTGATGTGGCAGTGGAAGTTTCAAAAAAAAGTGATGTAGTCGCCTCGGATTTCTGTGAAGAAATGCTGCGATTATGTATCAAAAAAATTAAGAAACGGAATATAAAGAACGTCTGCTGCGTCCAGAACGACGCCGAGAACCTTTCTTTTAAGGATGGAACTTTTAATGGCGCTATTGTTGCTTTCGGGATCAGGAACGTGGCTGATATCAGAAAAGCCTTATCTGAGATGAACCGCGTTGTAAAAAATGGTGGGAAAGTAGTAGTACTTGAGTTTTCTTTGCCCGAGAATAAGGTTTTCAGATGGGTTTACCATCTTTATTTTCAGAAGGTATTACCCTTTATAGGTGCAATGATTTCAAAAAAGAAAGGAGCATACAGTTACCTCCCGTCTTCTGTATTGGCGTTTCCGCAAAGGAGTGAGTTTGTTGAACTCATGGAAAGCGCAGGTCTTGTGGATATTGAATATCATGACCTCACTTTTGGGATAGCTACGGTGTATGCGGGCAGGAAATCCTAACTATTATGTATGAACAGAATGAATAAGGAAAGAAAATGAATAAAGAAGATGTTTGCATATTAATCCCCACACTCAATGAGGGAAAGACAATAGGCGGGATAGTAAGGGAATTTAAATCGCTGGGTTATTCGAATGTTCTTGTCATCGACGGTCACAGCACGGATGATACGGTAAAGAGGGCGCAAAACGAAGGTGCAGAGGTTGTGCTCCAGAGCGGGACAGGAAAAGGACAGGCTGTGAGCCAGGCATTCCAGTTAATAACGAGCAAATATGTGGTAATGCTGGATGGTGACGGAACCTATCTTCCTGAAGAAGTTAATAAAATTCTTGAACCTGTTACTGCCGGAATAGCCGACCACGTGATTGGGAACAGGTTTAAAAACTATCAGAAAGGCGCATTTACCCGCCTGAATCTTCTGGGGAACAGATTGCTGAACAAGATCTTCGGCTTTGCCTATGGTATCTGGCTTGAGGACATCCTATCAGGTTACAGAGCCTTTAACAATACTGCTATCAAACAGATAGAATTGAACAGAACAGGCTTTGAGGTTGAAACCGAAATTACAGTTGAATGCGTAAAAAAAGACCTGAAAATAGTCGAGGTACCCATAACATACCTTGCGAGGGTAAGGGGTGCTGCCACAAAACTGCAACCCATAAGGGATGGTTTCAGAATCGCATCCACTATATATCTGCTTGCAAAAACACAGAATCCTCTTTTTTATTTCAATTTTATCGGAGGGTTTCTCACTTTAGGAGGCGTAGCCATTGGTATCTATGTCGTTGACGAATGGCTGAAAAACATTACGCATATACCTCTTACCATCCTTGCCACACTTCTCATCGTTACCGGAATCCAGATGTTCATTTTCGCGATTATGAGCGACCTTATCGTGTCCATGCACAAGGAAAATATGCATATGATGCGTAAAATCCTAAAGGAAAAATTATGAAGATAGCAATACTCGGAGGCACGGGCAGCATCGGGGAAGGATTCGCACTCAGGTGGGCGGCAAAGCATGATATAATGGTTTGTTCGCGGGAGATCGACAGGGCGGTAAGAGCCGCGGAAGAATATAAGGGCACGCTTTCGAATAAGGGATTGCTGTGCTGCGGCATGACAGGGTGCGAAAATGAAACAGCTATAGGTGATGCGGATGTTGTATTGCTTTCAGTCCCGTATCAGGGCGTTGTGCCTATGTTAAAAAACCTCGTGCCGTGTTTTAAGGAGCAGATTGTAATCTCTCTTGTAGTACCAATGAAAAAAAATAAATGGTTTGAATATACACCTCCAGAGCAGGGAAGCGCAGCACTTGAGATAAGGGATATTCTTCCGAAAGGAGTAAAAGTTGTTTCGGCTTTCCATAACGTGTCTGCAAATAAGCTGGCACAACCCGAATTGAGCCTTGACTATGATGTCGTGGTTTGCGGCGATGATGAGGATGCAAAAAAAACCGTGATGGAATTGACGAAGGAAATAAAGAACCTTCGTGCCCTCGATGGGGGAGAACTTGCCCATTCATATATGGGCGAGTCCCTGACACCTTTTCTGATCAACCTTGCAATTAGAAATGGGCTCTTTGACCTCGGCGTTAAATTCGTATGATTCAGGTTTATAATAAGCTCCTTGCAGCACTCGGCCCGAAATTCTGGTGGCCTGCAGATACGCCTTTTGAGGTTGTGGTCGGCGCAGTGCTGACCCAGCAGACCAGATGGGAGAATGTGGAGAGGGCAATCCAGAACCTGAAGAAGCAGGGATTAATGGAGCCCGAACCTCTTTCAAAGGCTGATATTGAAGAAGTGGAAGCACACATCAGATGCACCGGGTTTTACAGGCAGAAGGCAAAAAGGGTAAAGAGTATCTCCACTTTTTTCTTCGAGAATCCTGATATTCTTGAAAAACCTGCGGATGAACTTCGCGCTACGCTTCTTTCCCTTGATGGTATTGGAGAGGAAACCGCTGACAGCATCGTATTATACGCAGGAGACAAACCAAGATTCGTAATCGATGCCTACACAAAGAAAATTTGCAGGTGTCTTGGAATCGAGGGGAATTACTGTAAATTGCAGTCAATTTTTGAAACTTCGATTCCAGAGGAAGTTCCTCTTTACAAGGAATTCCATGCCCTTATCGTGGAGTATGGAAAACAGTTCTGCGGAAAGAAACGTTGCGGTGACTGCATATTGGTAGAAAATGACAAATGATGTCCTCATCCGCGATCTACCCCTTTTCGGCTGTATAGCCTTCGGTATCATCGACCGGGGAACGAATGTGCTGCAGGTGCGCCCCATCAGCGAGTGTCCTTTATCCTGCATCTTCTGCTCAACAGATGCGGGCGTTCACTCAAAGCGGCGGATATCGGAATACATGGTTGATCTCCCGCAGTTACTTTCGGCATTTGATTGGGCGGCATCGTATAAGGAAACTGATGATATCGAGGCGCACATCGATACAGTTGGAGAGCCGCTGATGTATCCTGAAATTATTGAACTCGTGCAGGGATTATCGCAGAATAAGCATGTAACTGTGGTTTCGATGCAGACCAACGGCGTTCTACTTAACAGGAAAATTATAGACGAGCTTGAAGCTGCCGGGCTTTCGCGCATCAACATGTCCATCGAGTCTCTTGACGCCGAGCTTGCGAAGAGGGTTGCAGGAAATAAATCTTATAATGTAGAAAAGGTTCTTGAGAATGCTGAATATATTGCTCAGAATACGAATATCGACCTTCTCATTGCACCTGTGTGGCTTCCGGGAATTAATGATGCAGAGATGCCGAAATTGATCGAATTTGCCCTCGAAATAGGTGCAGGGAAAAAATGGCCCGCTCTCGGGATTCAGAAGTTTCTCCCGCACAGGTATGGGAGAAAACCTGACATAAAGGTATTGGGCTGGGGGGAATTTTATTCCCGGCTTCTCGAGTGGGAAAAGCTCTATAATACAAAGCTTGTCCTGAAACCTGAGGATTTTGGAAGTTTTCGGTGTAAAGCCCTGCCTCGTGTTTTCAAAAGGTATGAAAGGGTGAAGGTTAAGGTTATAGGTCCGGGGTGGATGATGAAGGAGAAGCTTGCTGTTGCCAGAGATAGGGTGGTTACAATTCTTGATGCCGATAGGATACCTGTTGGAGCTGAAGTTTTTGTGAGGATGGAAAGGGTTGTGGATGGGATATATATAGCGAGAAAGAGCTAAGATCGAAACTTTGGGTTAAATCCTTGCGTGCGCCTATCACCAGAGCAAAAGCAAATCCCTTGATGTCTGGGCACGCCATGGCATAGGCGGAATATGGGGCATAATCGCAGTGGGCATATTTGCGACAACTTTGGTAAATCCGGCAGGTTCAGGTCTGATAGAACAATGCCGCACAGGTCATAACGCAGTTGATAGCGGTGGCAGCAACCTCTGTCTATGCTTTTGTGGGCTTTGGGACAAAAACATTAGATGGACAAAGTTTTGTTCTACGAAATACCAGCGGTAACTTTAATTCTGCAAGAGGTATTCAAAATTGTCCAGGAACCAATAGGCGACAAGGAACATAAATTTTCAATAGACGGCTCGGGAGTGCCAACTTCGACAAAGCAAAACTGGGAGAAGGATAAGAAAAAAAGCGAGACAAAAGGCTACGAGAAAATGGTTGCAATGGTCGGAACTACATACAAGATGATTTCTGCCGTAACACTTACTGAGAATCCGGAAGGCAATGAATCCCCTTATCTTGGGCATCTTGTTATGGAAACTGCTAAAAAATATGACGAGGTTGACCTTGTCACAGGGGATGCTGCATACATTTCTAGGGAAAACTGCAATACAATTGCAAGCATCGGAGCAGTACCGAGAATCTATCCAAAGCAGGGAATTACTCTCAGGCAGAAGGGCAGCAAGGCGTGGACTGGTATGCTTCTTAGTTTTATCAATGATCCACAGAAATGGCTGGAAGAGTATCATTCCCGCTCAATTTCTGAAACTGCGAATTCGACATACAAAAGGGATTTTCCTGTACCATTGCGAAGAAGAATAAATGTGAGGAGAAAACAGGAAGCTTTGCCAGGGTTTGTGCTTATAACCTTAAAAGGCGGTGTTATCTAAGGTATCTGGAAGGAATTCCTCTTAAAGTTGGAGGCTAACGAGGATTTATGTCCCACAGCCGGAAAAGGGGAAAGGTATATGAATAAATGGAATTATTGTGATGGCATAATTCACTGGAGGATAATCACATGGGAAAAACAGGCTCAGTAAAATGGGGAAGGGTTAAAGGCAGAAAGGGCAATGTTATAATGGTGCCTGAAGCCGAGCTAACCTACAAAAAGCCGGGACCTGCGCAGCGATACACTTCCTCAGGGGCAAAGCGGCGGAAGATTAAGCGCTCGCCAAAGGCTCTCGTCAAGGCGTAATTTTT
>CAYXIP010000012.1:0-28397 GCA_964465515.1 uncultured Candidatus Methanoperedens sp.
ACAGATGACGCGGATGCCCACGGATAACGAAAAATCCGTGCAAATCCGTCCAATCAGTGGTATCCGTGTGCCTTTCCAGCGGTGCCGGCACCAAATTTTTTTATAGCCCTGGCGCGCCGATACGAATCCGATGCAGCCACATATGTCGGAAATTACAAATCTACTCGTGGAAAGCCTTAGCCACATCACGTACATGCCACACATCATATTTTGCATCTCTTGCTTTTATCATATCAATGAAATCCTCTTTATCGAGTGATATAAGCACGGTTTTGAAGTCAAGGGAGGTCTGGAGGTAAAATGCATCGGCTGAATAGACCCGATATCTCAGGGCACTTTTCCCCACTCTTTCACACCGGCTCCTCGAACCATAGTCTTCAAGATGATAAACCATTTTGTAAAAATCCTTTAATGCCCTCTTTGCAGCCATTTCTCCTTTAGTCCTGCCTATCCCGTTGTATATTTCTGTTATTGTCACTGTAGGTTGATAGAGCAGGAATGACGTGCCCACGAGGCTTAAGAGCTCTTTGCAGTCAGAGCTATATTTTTCATTCTCCTTGACAGCGGAGATAAGAACGTTAGAATCAAGGGTAACTCTGTTGTTTTTAATATCCTCTTGCATGCTTCCGCTCTTGTCTAACCAGTTCAACAGAGTCTATTTTGATTTTATCCGGAATATCCTGTAGTTTTAAGAAATCAAGAGCTGCATTGTGCATTCTCTTTTTCGACTTAGTACGAGAGAATTCAGTGGAGGAATACAGGCTGCGTTTTACCTCCAATATTTCTTTTTCCAGGCTCTCAACCCGATTCAGGACTTTTCGGATCTGCATGATATTCTTTATTACTGGATAATTCATAAGTTTATCTCAGGTTGCAGGGACTTCAAAGGCGCCCACGAGCTTCCATAGCAAAATTCACGCAGAAATGCAAAGAGCGCAAAGTGAGATGAAAATAAACAACGAACTCAAGACGAACTCGTACGAACTCAGAGTTAACTATTTTCAACTGTTCGGCGCGCGCCGATAGGAAAACGATGTAGCATGTTTCTGAAAAAAACGAACCGCAGATGTAATTGCATCGGTTAGTATAGGTGGGTGAATCGGAGACGAACCATGGATGTTCACGGATAACGGAAATCGTGCGAATCCGTTCAATCTGTGTCATTGTGTGCCTTTTCCAACGGCGCCGACACCAAACTTTTTACAGCCTCGGGAATAACAAGTTTATATATTATTGAAAACAAAAGTGTGCTAGTAATAAAGTTAAATGAGGGCAAAAATAGTTTCTGAAGAGAAAATTCATACAGAGAAACCTTTAGATGAATTATGGTTGCAATTGAGATTATTCGAAAGTGAATATTATTCAAAACAATTTTTTAAAGAAAAACACGATGAAATCAACGATGAAGAACTGGAGAAGCTCTCAGTAATTATTGCTTCAAATCTCAAACAAGCACACGAATACTATTCTGCCGCATCCAGCGTCTCTATTTTAACATCGCCTCTATTATACTATTATGGGATGATGTGCCTCACAAATGTTCTATGGGCTTCGCTCAATAAAACACAACCAATAGGATTGTCACATGGTTTGAAATCGAAAGCTGAATCTACGGATAATCAGCTCTTATCTAATGAGTATGTAACAGTCCATAAAAAAGGGTCATTTCCTGAACTACACTCATGCTTTTCTGATTTTCCGATAACGGAAGGCACAAAATTTAACATTAAAGATGTCCTTTCAGTAATTCCAGAGCTAAAAACATTATATGAAAACATATACAACGAGAGGTCGCGATGCATCGAAGTTGTTAGAAATCAAAATGGTTTTAGTTACGATCGTAAAGAATTTTTACATTTTCAAGAAATTTTAAAAAATAACAAAGATTTTTTTGAGCAACTTAATGTGCCATTGTACAATCAAATTGATACTCAGCTTAAACAAACCATTCAGATAATATATTCAGGCATTAATGATAAAACTATATTTGAATATCCACTGCAAAAAAGCATGAATGGAGAAATCTTTTTCACATTTCCTCTTAATGCTGGTAACACTGTATATGCAATCCCGGAAGCTAGTGCGCATTTTATGGTGATGCATTGCTTAGGTATGTTGGTTAGATACGAACCTGTAAAATGGCTGCAAATTGTAGGCGGGAAATTGTCAAGTGATATTAATCTCATTAATCAGTTCATCGAAATATCTAAACGGAAGTTCCCAAACATGGTTTTGAATGGTTTGCTTGGCAAAGAGATGCAATTTGGAGTGAATAACGAGAGTAACTGGACTCCAAACCCTTATGCTTTATAGGTGTTGCACATAAGCATAATTACCAACCCAAACCGAACCGTTCCCTTTTTCCAGATATAATTATGTATCCCCCTAACAATTACAGACCGCTATGTTAGAGGACGAGTACCAGCTTGATTATTTCAAAGAGAACGGCTTCGTGCGCAAGCAATGCCCGAAATGCGGCAAGAACTTCTGGACACGCGACCCAGAAGCCGAGCTCTGCGGGGATGCGCCGTGCGTATCATATTCGTTCATCGGCAATCCTGTTTTCAGGAAGGAATACGACATATCCTCCATGCGCGAGGCATATCTATCATTTTTCGAGAGACACGGGCACACACGCGTGAAGCGCTATCCTGTTATTGCACGATGGCGGGACGACATATACCTCACAATCGCATCAATCGCGGATTTCCAGCCTTTCGTGACATCAGGGCTCGTCCCTCCTCCTGCGAATCCTCTCACCATTTCGCAGCCGTGCATACGCCTCGATGACCTCGACGCAGTAGGCAGGAGCGGCAGGCATCTTACCACCTTCGAGATGATGGCGCACCATGCGTTTAACTCGCGCGGGAATGAGATCTACTGGAAGGACAGGACTGTGGAGTTATGCGATACCCTGCTCTATGAGCTTGGATGCGACCTGAACGCGATAACGTATAAGGAATCGCCGTGGGCAGGAGGAGGGAACGCAGGTCCGAGCGTTGAGGTGCTTGTTGGCGGTCTTGAACTTGCCACGCTTGTCTTCATGGACCTGAAACAGACAAAAGGCGGCTCGATAGAAATCAAGGGCGAGACTTACGAGAAGATGGATAACTACATCGTGGATACGGGCTATGGTCTGGAAAGGTTTGTCTGGGCTTCAAAAGGCTCGCCAACGATATACGACGCTGCATTCCCGAAGGTTGTTTCAGAACTCATGGAGCTTGCAGGCATAGAGCACGCAATAGAAAACCCTGAGTATGCGGAGATATTCTCCCAGAATGCAAGATTCGCTGGAATGATGGATATTCATGGTGAGGCAAATTTGCTCCAGCTGCGAAAGAAAGTGGCGGAAAGCATAGGCACAACGGTTGAAAAGCTCCAGAAGCTCATGGAGCCTGTGGAAGCGGTGTATGCTATAACCGACCACTCCCGCTGCCTTGCATTCATGTTCGGCGACGGCATAATCCCATCTAATGTGAAAGCGGGATATCTTGCGAGGCTGGTGCTTCGAAGGACGCTCCGCAAGATGTCTGACCTGGAGATAAGAGAACCTCTCATCGAAATCATCGAGATGCAGATAAAGAACTTCCCTGAATACCCAGAGTTTCGGGAGCGCCTTGACACCATTCGTGAAATTGTTGCTCTTGAGGAAGAAAAATACGCAGATACCATAGAGCGCGGAACAAAACTCGTGAGGAAGACTGCCCAGCATTTCAAGGAAAAGAAGCAGAAAATTCCTCTTGGCGAAATTATCCAGTTGTATGATACGCACGGCATACCTCCTGAGATTGCTCGTGATGTGGCAAAAGAAGCCGGCGTAGAAATGGAACTACCTGATACTTTCTATTCGCTTGTGGCAAAAAAGCACAGCAGGGCAGAAGAGGAAGAAAAAGAAGCTCTGCTGCTTGAGCTTCCTCCAACACGGAAGCTTTATTACGAGTTCCCGGAAAAAACCGAGTTCTATGCAAAGGTGCTTGAGGTTATTGAGAATAAGATTATCCTTGACCAGACTTTGTTCTATCCTGAAGGCGGAGGGCAGCCTGCAGACCACGGAACTCTTGTTGTTAATGATTTTGTCGCAAACGTGGTTGATGCCCGGATAATCAACGGCGTCATAGTCCATGAAACAGATTCGGATTTCGGGTTTGAGAGGGGCGATACCGTAAAAGGAAGGATTGACTGGGAACGAAGAATGGCTCATGCGCGCCATCATACTGCCACGCATATCGTGAACGAGACTGCAAAATCCGTCCTCGGAAGACATATCTGGCAGACCGGGGCGCAGAAATCCACTGACAGGGCAAGACTTGACCTCACGCATTATAAACGAATCACCGAGGAGGAGTTCAGGGAAATCGAGCTGCTTGCGAACAGGGAGGTGATGAAAAATCTGCCTGTGCATATCGAGTGGATGGACAGGGTCGAAGCTGAGCGAAGATATGGTTTTGTCCTGTATCAGGGAGGCGTACCTCCGGGTAAGGAGATAAGGACATTAAAAGTTGGAAATGATGTGGAAGCATGCGGTGGCACGCATGTTTCAAACACGGGTTTAATAGGACCCATCAAGCTCATAAAGACCGAGAGGATACAGGATGGCGTGGAGCGCATCGAGTTTTCGGCAGGCGAGGCTGCCGTGAAGCGGATTCAGGAGAGGGATGAGCTGCTGAACAACTCCGCAGAAGCGCTTCGCGTTTCTCCTGAGCAGCTTCCCGATACCGTAAACCGCTTTTTCGAGGAATGGAAAGACCTGAAGAAGGAAAACGAGCGCCTGAAGGCTGAGCTTGCTGAGGCGAGGGCGAAGGCGATGATGAGCGAGGCTCTGGAAATAAACGGCTTGAAGGTGCTCGCAAGGAAGATTCCTCATGCTGACGTGGAGGAGCTTATCAAGGCTGCCACCGAGTTAAGCAAGAACGATGATGTTGTGGCGATTCTTGCAAGCGACCTCGACGGCGTGAAGCTCGTGGTGGCGGCAGGCGAGCGCGCGCAGAAGAGAGGAGTGAACTCTGGCGTTATCGTGCGCGAGCTGTCAAAGCTCGTGGGCGGAGGCGGCGGAGGGAAGCCGGGGATAGCGCAGGGGGGAGGCGTGGATGCCACGAAGATTGAGGAGGCGCTGGAGAGAGGGGTGGAGATGGTGAGGGAGAAATTTAAGTGAGGTTAATGTGCTACTTAGGCTGAATACTTTCAACTTGCTTGGCTTATGGTTATAATCTCATGGCAAACTATAGTTTAATCGTATCAAAATATATAAAAACCATAAACGTATATAAGTTATTTAATATGAATTTAATTATCAATTCTTCTCCTGACGCTCTATTGGAAAGGTGAAACTACCATGCGTGAAATCAAGACTCTCGGTGACCTAAAAGAAAGATTGCAGGCAGGGTTTGACAATAATGAAGAATCATTAGAGCTATTTGGAAAGACGTACTCAACTCAGCTTAAAGCATATCTCGTAGAGAGCAATCTGACCCTAAAAGAAGCAGGTTGTCCTGAAGGCAAATGGGAAAAGCTCGACGGCTCAGTCGGCTGGTATGGGAACATCGACGGGAACCTCTCAAACACCCTGTTCCTAGATTCGACAAGAGAGCGCGTATGGATAATATATAGCATCATGGGCGCAACTGAATCTGATTTTTTTATGGAACAATGGCTCCATAGAAAGGGATTAGACAGATGCTGGTTATCGAGAAATCATCTCTTGCACTGGCAAGAAATGGAATCCTGGAGCCAGAGAGGTCTGGGGTTGACGTTTTCTGATGGTCTTGTTCAGGAAGAGGAAAATGCCAATTTCAGCCTGAAAGCATACTATGGAGCAAACAGGCTGGTCAAAGGTCTGGATAAGGTTCTTGATGAAGCAAAAGAGAAATTCGCCATATACAGCGCAAGATGGCAAAAAAGGAAAGAAGGTAATGTTGTGTTGTCTACGGAGTGGTATAGCAATGGGAAGGCCACAATTAACAGGGCAATAGATGTTGATGAGGCTCTGATTTCAGTGGCTGAGATGGCGAACCACTACGCAGATTCCCTGAAAGAAGCCAATGAACTCCGTGAGAAGACCATGGGTGCTTTCGAACTGGATTTCACTCAGGAGATCGACCTTGATGCTTTTTCAAAGAAGGTCGCGACTGGAA
Organism: uncultured Candidatus Methanoperedens sp.; assembly: GCA_964465515.1. Taxonomy (GTDB): domain Archaea; phylum Halobacteriota; class Methanosarcinia; order Methanosarcinales; family Methanoperedenaceae; genus Methanoperedens. Next base: position 6,132 of record CAYXIP010000012.1, read on the forward strand.
CGGGTGAAATGAAACTGTGGCTTGTTGAAACCGAATCCGGGGATGATTTCAGGAGATTTAGAGGTGTAGATCTGCACACATGGGACCGCATCTTAATGGATGTTGGAACTGACTTTGCCTATCTTACTGTTCCTGGAAAAGGATGCATCAACGCCGCGCCAAGGATTGCAACACTTCAGGGCGAAGATAATGCTGGAAAGACCACGATTTATCATGATGGAGTTGAAGTATTTGTCTGAACCCGATTATCGAATTACCCTTTGGCGCAATACAGTTCAATTATTCCACGAATACAAAAGGCCCAATTTCGTAGGTCCTTTCAAAGTAGCGGGGTTTGACTATGTAGTGGATCGACCATTTTTAACCAGACAAGGTGATGAACGGCATCCCGATATCGTGGCAAGTGGAGAGATGGGGTGGCTGGTTTTAGAGTTAACGGCAAATCAGCGATCGAAGGAACAACAGCTTGATAAATATCGAATGATAGATCCACGCTATCTTGCGTCTTATGGACTTTTCCCTCATGCGAGTGAACCTGACATAATAAGCAGTCGGTTGGAATATATCAACGACGGCTTATATTGCCAGATTCTCGTAAAAGATTTTCTTGATCTGAAAAATGAAGAACAACTTAATAATCAAAGTCTTAAGAATGAGTTACTCAAAGCTAAGGGAATCGATTTAAGAAAACTTCCAGAAATCCCTATAACATTAGTCCCTGAAATGGTTAGGTACCATCTGGAAATCCGGCGGGGATTAATCGAGATAATCATGCAACTTTTCGCACCCGACAGACCTGAAAAGACACCAATTCAAATGGTAGATGAGGGATTGGATAAACTATCTGACAAGATAGGAGTTACGGAAAAACGTAGCCTAATTGATAGGGTTAAGTCCGAAATGGATGTCTTGATAGGAAACCACCTTTCTGGATATCTCGAGTTCAAAGAGAATACATACAGAGCTACTGGAAAATTTAAAGAACATCACAAGACGATGGAATATGTTGCGTTGAAATTAAAAGAATGGGCAGGACCAGGTCCGCTCACTTTACAAGAATTCTTTAGCAAGTTAGAAGAAAAAGAGGAATCTATCGGTGAACCAAAATGACAGTCTCCGTAAAACTGCCTGACGAATTCCAGGGCGTGTACGAACAACTCTTTAAACTAAAACCCGAAGAGGGTACTATCCAGCTCGTCATTAACGAGCTGCGCAGGCGGCTTGCCGAATATAAGTTGATGGATAAAACGTTTCGAGAGCGTTATAAAATGGATTTTGATGATTTCAAAAAGAAACGAGTTGTAGAGAAATCCGGCCATTCGTTTCAGGTTGAAGAGGATTACTGCGATTGGGAACTCGCTCTTGACGGAATTGAGACCATCAGCGCCGAGCTTAAGAAGCTCGCAAAATACTCATGAAGCTGGCAGATTTTATTTTTGCCCTTGAAAAGGCGGCTTCAAAATATTCATTAAAACCGCGAGTTCTAATAAAAACTGACAACGCAGTCAAAGCCAGAATCGAGATTTCAGATAATATCTATATTCAGTTCTATTTTCATCAGATTTCGGGCACATCGAATTATGTACTTGTGGGGTGGAACAATCGATTATACGGCAGGGATTGTGTAGGCGGTAATTGGCATCGGCACCCTTTTGAGAATCCAGAGGCGCATGAAACAACTGGTGATGGCGCAAAAGTCGCGACAGCGGAAAAGTTCCTTGATGAAGTGTTTGAAATATTATTGAGAGAAAAACTGATATGATAGGGTATAAGGAAGTGCGCATTAAGTAAGATTGATGAGACGAGAGGAGTGGAGAATTGAAAAGAAATAAACGGTTCTAATCCGTCAGCCCAAACTGGGTTAAATCAAAGCTGTAGTCATTTCGCACTCCGTTAAGCATTACACCGAGATTCAATTTTGGAGCATCGCTTTGATGGACTAATGGATAGCACATGGCAAGATTTCTATCCTCATTAGCATTCAACTTAAACTGCAATCCAGTCTTGCGCACGCATGTAGTACTCAATCCTCCCACGGTATCGTACATACTCGGTGTTGTCCCATCTTTCAGTCCGAGTGTATTTTTAACCACTGCAACATCGAGGGTCTGTGGATTGTTATTCTTAATATCCATATTTACTTGAGTACAGGGCTGTGTTGTTCCACTTACAATACAATCCGCAAGTGTTTTGACTTCAAGTGATATTTGATAGCCGGAGGTCTCTACGGCAGGAGCCTGTACGGAAGTCGGTATGGGAGTCTGTACAGGGGTTTGCACAGCAGGGGGAGGCGCGGCAGTTTCTGACACTTTGCCCGGCTGAGTGCCTGTGCATCCTGAGAAGAGGACCAAAAGCCCGATAGCCATTATAAAGATAGCATTTTTGAATTTTACCATAACACCACTATAATTAAAATTACCTGCTATAAGATAAAACTGTCGATGTGCTAAAGTCCAAGCTCAGTTTTTATCGTGCGGAAATCTTCTTCAAGAAGAGACAAATATGCCGGATTGTAAAGCGCTGCGGCAGGATGAAAGGTGGGTATTATCAGCAATGGAATGCCAAGCAGCCTCTCCTTATATAGCCGTCCCCTGACCTCAGTTATTCCCCCTACCTCTGTATTCACTTTTGAGAGAATATATCTTGTTGAGTGATTCCCAAGCGTAACAATAATCTCTGGCTTTATTATCCGAATCTGCCTGTCAAGGTAAGGAGCGCAAGCCCTGATTTCATCCTCCATTGGATCTCTATTCTCAGGAGGTCTGTGCTTGACTATATTGCTGATATAGACATCCTCTCTCGCAAGACCGATGCCTGAGAGCAGCGTATCGAGGAGTTTGCCCGCCCTCCCAACAAAAGGTCTTCCCTTAACATCTTCCTGATAACCCGGTGCCTCGCCTATGAGCATCAGCATGGCATCGGGATTCCCCTCGCCGGGAACTGGGTTCTTTGCGCGCTTCCACAGTCGGCATTTCCTGCAATCCTTAACCTCTGCAACCACATCATCCAATAGTTCATTTGACATCATAACAAGGAGGTTGGGCAATCGCTTTAAAGTTTCCATAGGATTGCGATGGCTTGAATATGCATCCTGCCTTTTTAGCTCTGAAATGAAAATCGCAGATATCAAACTTCCTGATAGCGTCATTCAATTCTATAAGGATTCAGGCATAACCGAACTCTATCCTCCCCAGGCAGATGCGGTCAAAGCCGGGATTCTCGATGGCAAAAATCTCGTGGCTGCGATACCCACAGCCTCGGGCAAAACCCTGCTTGCGGAGTTTGCCATGTTGAAATCAATACTGGATGAAAATAAACCTGGAAAAGCTCTTTATATCGTGCCTCTGCGAGCGCTTGCAAGCGAGAAGTACGACAGCTTCCGTAAATTCGAGAGCATAAAGAAAAATAATGGTAGAGGCGTATCTGCTGGTATTTCAACAGGCGACTATGATTCCCGTGACGAGTGGCTTGGGAATTTTGATATTATCGTAGCCACTTCAGAAAAAGTGGATTCACTCCTGCGCAACAGGACACACTGGATGGAAGAGATAACAATCGTAATCGCAGACGAGATTCACCTCATAGACTCTCCTGACAGGGGACCAACGCTTGAGATCGTGCTTGCAAAATTGATGCGCATGAATCCGAAAATGCAGCTCATCGCACTTTCAGCCACCATAGGGAATGCCAGCGAGATTGCAAAATGGCTGAATGCCGAGCCTGTTGTGAGCGACTGGCGCCCCATAGAATTAAAAGAGGGAGTCTTCTTCGGAAATGCGATAAATTTCGCCACCTGCCAACGCGAAATCAAAGAGACGCACAGAGACAGCACCATATCACTCGTTATGGATACCCTTGTAGAGGGGGGTCAATGCCTTATATTCGAAAGCAGCCGCAAGAATGCAGAAGCTTTGGCGCTACGCATAGGAACATCGATATCCTCTCTCGTTCCAGGTGAAACAAAAGAGAAACTTCATATTCTTGCCTCAGAAATCCTGGAATCAAGCGAGGTCGAGGCTGCAAGAAAGCTTGCTTTGGGCATTGAGAATGGGAGCGCGTTTCACCATGCAGGCCTTATTTCGGAGCAGCGCAAGATTATCGAGGATGGATTCCGCGCCGGCACGATAAAAGTAATAGCAGCTACGCCAACGCTGGCTGCAGGGCTGAATCTCCCCGCGCGCCGCGTCATCATAAAAGGATACCGGCGGTACGATGTTAATTTCGGACTCGTACCCATACCTGTGCTTGAGTACAAACAGATGGCAGGAAGAGCAGGACGCCCGGGACTTGATCCTTATGGCGAAGCCGTGCTTGTGGCAAAAACGTATGATGAACTTGAGGAGCTAATGTCGCAGTATGTTCTTGCCGGGGTTGAAAAAATCTGGTCAAAACTCGGTACGGAAAACGCGCTGCGCACCCATATCCTTTCCACAATCGCTACAGGTTTTGCAAGGAGCATGGAAGAACTGCTTGAGTTCATGAGCGCCACATTTTACTCTACACAGCAGGAGCCGTGGAGCCTGAAGGCAGTAATCGACAAAATAATAGAATTCCTGAGCGATAAAAAGATGATAGCAGAAAAGGAAGGTCTTTTTCCTACCCGTCTTGGGGAACTGGTATCCCGTTTGTATATAGATCCGCTTTCTGCCTCCATGATTCTTGAGGGAACGGAGATGATAGAGGAAAAAGGTATGCTGTATACTGAATTAACCCTTCTCCATCTTGCCTGTACAACGCCCGACATGCGCTCTCTGTACCTTCGCTCAAACGATTACGAGCGGCTGAGCGATTTCGTGATGGAGCATCATACGGAATTTGTCCACATACCCGCACAGTTCAAGGTTGACTATGAATGGTTCCTTTCAGAGGTAAAGACCTCATGCGTGATGCTTGACTGGATAAATGAGAAAAAGGAAGAGGATATTGTTAAAAAATTCGGCATTGGTGAAGGCGATATACACGCTCTCTCAGAAACCATGCTGTGGCTTGTGCATTCAATGGCAGAACTTGCTGCATTCCAGAAAAGCCCGGTAGCGCAAAAAGCCCGTGAGCTTGAAAGGCGCGTGGAATACGGGGCAAGAAAGGAGCTTCTTGACCTTATCCAGATAAGAGGGATAGGCAGAGTGAGGGCAAGAAAGCTGTATGATGCTGGATTCAGGAATATGGAAGCGCTTCGGGTAGCAAAGCCGCAGGTGATTGCAAAAATAATTGGCCCGAAAATTGCCATAAAAATCCTGAAACAGATAGGTACTCCCGCAGAAATAGCCGATGGGCAGCGCAACCTCGAAGATTTCAGGTAGATTTTAATACTTATTAGACATTTAATAATGCGTGGTTCGATTGAGCTTGTCGGGAATTTTGTACGGAAGCTATGAGGCTTTACTTGCCAATGAAATAAAGGATAAGCCTGTCCCATCGCATGTAGCGATTATAATGGACGGCAACAGGCGCTTTGCAAAGAAGCATGGTCTGGAGCAGTATTACGGTCATTTCAGGGGAGCAGACACCACGGAAAAAGTTCTTGACTGGAGTTTTGACCTTGGGATTAAACAGCTCACAGTCTATGCCTTTTCAACAGAGAATTTTGTAAGATCTGAATTAGAGAAAAAGAGGCTTTTTGAGCTTATAGGGATAAAGTTCGATAAAATATGCATCGATGAACGAACGCATAAACGAAGAATGAGGGTCAGGATACTTGGGACTATAGAGAATCTTCCCCTCTCCTTGCAATCGTCTGCAAAACATGCCGAAGAGATTACAAAAAACTATGGCGGTGTATATCTTAATGTGGCGCTTGCCTATGGTGGAAGGCAGGAGCTTGTTGATGCCGCGCGGAAGATGGCATGGAAAATCAGAAACGGCGAATTATCTGTAAGAGACATTGATGAAGAGACCATATCGAATAACCTTTATCCTGCAAGCGGCTCCGTGCCTTACGTAGACCTTATTATACGAACAGGCGGAGACGAGCGGATCTCCAATTTTCTTCCATGGCAGGCGAACGGGAATGAGTGCGCGACATATTTCTGTGCCCCCTTCTGGCCCGAGTTCAGAAGAATAGATTTCCTTCGTGCCGTACGCACATATCAGACGAGAGAGCATGAGAGGCAGAAAAACACGGTTATGCGGATTGTCAAACTGTTAAGTTATTACGGCATGGTGGAAGTGGAAGATGTTATCCGCATCTCAAGGAAATTTATTGCAATCCCGAAGGAAGAGATAATAAAGATACTTCACGAACTCTCGCACCACAATGTTGCAATGCAAGGCATAATAAAGTGGTAACTATTATTTCCCGAATCTCCTCTGCCGCTTCTGGAAGTCTCTTATCACTCTCAGGAAATCAACCTTCCTGAAATCCAGCCAGTTAACATCCGTAAAATACAGCTCGGAATAAACAGATTGCCATATGAGGAAATCTGTCAATCTCTTTCCCCCTGCACGTATTACAATGTCCGGTTCTGATTTGAACAACAGATAGGATTCTATAACGTCTCCATTGATATCCTCGGGAGCTAAGGTTCCGCTTTCCACCCGTGCCATTATTTCCTTAATCGACCTTGTCAATTCATATTTTCCGCTGTATCCAAGAGAAATATCAAGAGCCATTCCTTCGCTTGCGTGTTTTTTTATTTCCTTATCCCCCCGTGTAATTACATTAATATTGGGAGTTATATCCTGAAGTACGGATGGTATTTCCGTGGAGAATTTACCGCATATTTTTTTGCTAAGCTCTGCGTTCACTTCGATTATACTAATGTGTACTGTAACGGCATTTGCCCCCATCTCCTTGCACCATGCGATGAAAGAGTTTAGTTTGTTATAATTGTTATCTGCGAGCACATCGCTTTCTGCTATTGCAAGGACGATATGACCCGGCACATCCTGTTTTTTTATTGCCTTCTTGAGTTTCCATTCATATAATGCTGACAGCAAGCCCATTTCTGTAGAGACGCCAATAACATTTTAACATTAAGAATTTAACTGTTCAAAGGCGGTATGCAGGCTTAGTATGAATTCTGCTATATTTTTCCAATCTGAAAAAGAAGGTGCTTCCCTTTCCAGGCTCGCTTTCCACGTATATTTTACCTCCATGTGCTCTGACAATTCCGTATGCTATTGAGAGCCCAAGACCGCTACCGCCAGTTTTTCTCCGAGATGAGCTATCAACCTGATAGAACTTATCAAATATGTTGACCAATTTATCTTTCTCAATGCCGACACCGGTATCCTTTACTCTGACCTCTATGCTGTCATCCATTTCTTTCGCTGATAGAAGGATTTTACCGCCATCTGGAGTAAATTTCAATGCATTTCCAAGGAGATTATTCAAAACTATGACAAGCTTTTCCCTATCAGCATAAATTGAAGGGAGCATATCTGGAATATCCCGAGAAAACGTAACATTTTTTTTCAAGGCAAGCTGTTCGATATTTTCAAGAGCTATGCCCGCCACTTCATGAAAATCAACCTCTTCAAATCGAAACTCCATCTTGCCAGCTTCTATCTTCGAAAGGTCGAGAATATCGTTAATCATGTGTGTCTGGCGGTCGATATTCCTGATAATGTTAGCAAGCATTTCTTTCTGGACTTTGGAATCTGTAAACATTTCTGATTCGAGAACCTCAGCAGACGTTCTTATCGCAGAAAGAGGGGTCTTGAGTTCATGTGAAACCAGAGAGATGAAGTCTGATTTTAGCCCATCAAGTTCCGTTAATTTTACGTTTGCATTCTGTAGAAGTTCATTGGAATTCTTAAGTTCACTGGTTTTTTTGGCAACTTCGATTTCCAGGGATTTATTCCAACCCGCGAGTAAAAATATAATCGAAAGACTGCCCAATAAAATAAATCCAATAGCTACGCCTATGAACAAACCTTGCTTTACATATACTGAGTATATCAAAGATCCAACTTCGGATTCCGGAGAAGCCACAGCAATAGACCATTCCTGGTCACGCCACCGAATGGGAGAATACGCTATCAACTTCTTATCGGATTTGTTCCCCTCGAAATAATATCCTGTGCCTTCTGCACCATTAATCTGTTCGTGAAGTATCTGTTGCAGGAGCGGATTGGTATCGTTCAAAACTGCGAGATAATTTTCACCCACAAGGTATTTTTCAGAATTATCATATAATACCATCCCATCTTTATCTATCAGATAAATCCCGGAAGAATCATCATTTTTTAAAAACCTATTTGAAATGTCGTCTATCTTAATAATTGCAAGAACCATTCCTTTGAAATCCCCATCTTTATATACGGGTGTCCAGATAAACGAGCCCTGCCCTCCCTCAAGCAAAGTCATAGGACTTGTGATATAAGTTTCCTTGTTTTTCATGGCTCTCTCAAAATCCTCGGATATTGGTTCATTCCTGGGATTTCCCCGATTATAAATATCATACCCGAATGGTGTGTTTTCCTCTGGATATCCTATGGTCACTATTCCGCTTTTATTAACAAATTCAAGCACATATATACCGTTTGTTGAATTGTAAACATTCCTGAATGCTGAGATTATCCTGTCAGGCGGAGCGTCAGAGAGACTATTTGCCAGTATCTCGATGTTTATTGTCCTTTCGTTCAGGAAGTTCTCTATCCCTGTGGACATCTGCCTTGAAAGCTGCAGTTGCTGGTCGGTAAATTGTTTTTGGACTATACTCTTGACTTCATTATTTGCCCTGATTCCCAGAACTGCTATGAATGTTATTACTATTATGCAGAAAAATATGATTGCAAGTAAGCTCCATTTATTGTTCTTGGAGATATATTTTTGAAACATTCAACATCATATTCCTAATCACACAATTTTCAAATCCTTGCTCTCCTGAGCACGCTTTTTATTCGTGCTTTTAGTTCCTTGAGATTGAACGGCTTTGTCACATAGTCATCCGCCCCGATCTCCAAACCCTTCACTTTGTCTCTGATTTCATCTTTCGCCGTCAGCATGATAATCGGGATATTCTGGGTAATCTCATCTTTTTTTAGCCGGTTGCATACTTCAATACCATCCATCCCGGGCAGCATGAGATCCAGGATTATCAATTCCGGTATCTCATCTTTTGCTTTCTTTATTCCCTCAAAGCCATCATAGGCTTCTGCAACAATGTAACCCTCGGCTTCCATGGATATCTTTAATGGGAGAAGTGTATCCATTTCATCATCCACTATCAATATCTTTTGCCTGGTATCAGAAAAAGCCCTGATTCTTGCTTCAACCTCCTTTTCCGGGATTCCAAGTTTCCTGGATATCTCTGAATTGGATATGTTTTCATCGTGTTTTATCAATTCGATGATTTTATTATTAATAACATCTTTTTTCATTTGCCATCACCCATCCTATTATTCAATTCATAATAAAACTTCATCACCAGTTTTGTAATCTCATTGTCCTCATCGAGCGTGAAAGTCCTTATCTGCTTTCCAAGTTTCTTCTCTATTATCATTTTATTTTCCAGCAGGGGTTCAATCACCCTTGCCACACTGGAATGGGATATTCCGGTTCCTTCAGCTATCCCTGAAAGATACGTTGTCTCTCCCTTGTTATTTATCAGATATTCCAAAACGGCGAGCTGGGCAGTTTTTCCAAATATCCTTTCGAGCGATGTCATATATAGTTGAATTGGATTATTTACTTAAATACATTACTGATTATCATCAAACTTGACTATTAATAGAAATGCTTAAGTACTAAAGCTGCTAATTAAAGATTAAGCTTGTCTATTATTAGACATGTTTGAAAAAATAATATAGGAGGATAATATGAATAAATATGCAAGCATAGTGATAGCAATTCTTGTCCTTGGCATGTTCACAGGAATAGAAGCAGGCTACGTAGCTGCGGCTCAGGATGTAGTCGTACAGGAGTTGAGCGTTCCTGCTCCTGTAATGCCTGTGACAGACCAGATAGGAAATTTCACGAAGATCGAGATCTCGCCTCAGTACGGCAATTTCAGGTTGCAGCCCGGCGAGAACAAGGAAATAACGGTAACAGTCAGAAACAAGGAGAAAAATACGGTCAGCGTCAAGCCCGAGACCGTGATAATGCCATACGGAGGATACGTTGTGGATGCGGGCTGGATAACTGTTACACCGGGCAGCGCGGAAATACCTGCCGGAGGCAGCCTGAAATTCACGATAAAGGCAGAAATTCCAAAAGATGCTTCCATAGGAAGTTCCAGTCTCCAGATAGCGTTTACCAACGAGACAATCCCGACACCCTATCCGCAGTCGTTCCCCAGTTATATCCGTACATTCCAGCTCTCAGTGGATGTCTGGACACCGCCCAAGATCCAGATAATGACGCCTTATATAAGCGACCAGCTTGAGGCGGGAAAAGCATACGATTACGAGATTAAACTGAAAAATACAGGAGACCAGGCGATAGGAATCAGCCCGAAACTGGGCAGCGATAATATGTACTACGGCCCTTATGGCATGACGGGACCTGTCCTGACAGAGGACATGATAGCGATAACAGCGCCAACGAGCATTCCAGCCGGTGCAACAGATTCGGTGAAAATCCACATCAAGGTGCCTGCTGATGCCAAGGGTTATTACAACGGCTATATCGACCTGGGAATAGACGACCCTTCTGTCAGGGATTATGAAGGAAGGGTACAACTTAGCTTCAATATATGGACGCAGCCAGCGGAAGCTTTTGTCAGGAGTTTCAACCTGACCGAGGCCGCGCCTATCACAATTGAGGTCAGTTCAAACAACTACTACTACGGCTATCCTTATGCAGGCCAGAAAACAAATGCACGGGAACCATCGTTTGAGACAAGCCTCGAAGGTTCGAAAGGAAAGGCTGCGCTTGCGGTCGCCAAGACCGTAATAAAAGGGAACGTAAACATGGGAGGCGACAGACCGCCTTGGGAGATAGACAGCGCATCCATATACCAGGAGATGGGAATCCAGTACATCGTGACATATAAGACCGATGGCACACCCGGCGAGTGGAAGCTTTCAGTTATGCCCAAAAACACACAGGGGTTTGATTACTCCATAACGATTGGAGGGTAAATCCCCTCCGTTTTTATTCATCTCAGCAATGGTGGTGAGAGTATGAGCGAGAAACATGAGCCAATTCCGCTGCTACTCGCTATCATCGTGCTTGTCTTAAAACAGATTTTCGGAAAAAAAGGATGAGTCATGGATACAAAGACAAAACTTGTAATCGGCTTTGTTATACTAATGCTCGGCATCGGGCTCAGCTTAAGCCAGAAACATCCAGATGTAAAGCCTTCATGGGTGCAACAGGTGCAATGGCAGGATAAGCCGGCTGATGCAGCAGCGATAGAAGAACTGCTGTGGACGGAAATGACCCCGTATAAGACAGAATATGAAATGGTGAATATAAGCAGCAGCACAACGGGAGAAGGACTGCGCCTGAAAGTGGTGGCTACTTCAAAAGAAACGGATAAACAGGATATCTATGATTTTGTGTATGATGGCAAGGAATTACTCATGACTGGCTATCTCCTTGAGGCAATACCTTCGCAATACAGAAACGATGCAATCGCCATCGCTCTTGGGAAACAGGAAGTGGCAGCTTCAGTTACTAATGCAGGCGCTCCGACTGTAAGGCGAATCCTGCCAAAGACGTCTGAAAGATTCTATGCTCCAAAGACGCTGCTTAGCGTGACATGGGGTGGGGTTTCTGCGCTTGTCGATCCAGATGAACGAAAGGTAGTGCAGGTCTGGAAAGCGGGTGCACAACAGGGTAATAAGAAAGAGGGTGAATAATTTGAACAAGTTGATCAAATTTGGAATTGGAATAATAATAGTTTCTGTGATAGCCGCTGGCGTGTGGTCTTACCATACCGACAGGCTCTATAAAGAATCTTACACAAGTGAATATAACTACAGAATCACAATAGAAACAGATTCGGCATTAAGAAATCTGACTTTTTACATCCCGCTCCCTGTATCCAATGAAGAATCGCAGATCGGCGCTGAAATTATAGCAGAAACGGTTCAAAACCGGATGACTGGAAACTCAGCGTAGTCGAAACAGAACATGGAAAAATGCTCAAGATTGCCGCAAGAGAGTTTGTTCCCGAATACCGTGCTCTACCAATTCCAATAGAGCCTGGAAAGGAACCATCAGAATTACCCAAGCCAAATATTTCCAGCACATTTTCGCAAGATACACCGGTATTAACGTCTAAGGAGATCTCAGTAACGTTACATGCAGATCACGATATAAATACAAAAAATCCGATCGGGAACGAGCCTCTGCTGGCTCCAGAATACAACCTAACTCCTTCCAGTTATGATGTGCCATATCCTGAAGGACAAACTCCTCCGAAAGTTGGTAAATACGAAAGCCGTGTTTATGCGGATTATATATCATCTCCCGATGCGAAAATCTCTGTTTATGTTATTCTGGAAGGAACGAATAGATGGTGGGTGTATGGCTGGTCTTTCAATAAATACACCGATCAGGTTGAGACTACCATCACAGGAGAGCAGCATGGCTGGTCTGTTATGACTGGAAAACTTATGGAGGGAGAAGGAAGCTATGTTTGAACGTATTTGGAGAAGGAGATGAAAATATGAAAAAGGTAACAAGAAAAAATTTGATATACATTATACTTGCGGTGCTGGGAGCAGCAGAAAACAATACCGGGATGGAAATCATAAAGATGAACGGGACATTCGAGAATTACGGTGATGTAACTGCTAAAAATTTAACCGCTACAGTGATATTTACGGATACAGCACATAATAAAGTTGTCAGGAAAATTGTTAAAGAAGGAATAGATTTGCTTCCAGACAAAGAGCAAACAGTTGAATTTTATACAGAATATCAAGGGAGGGAACCATACCTAAAACAGACGTAAGTATTATGATCCAGTTCGATTGGATGGAAAATGGGCAGCCTAAAAAATTGTACCAAATTATTAATTAAAAGTAAATTAAGAGGTTAAAACTATGGAAACGAAAAATGTAGCAGTTATATGTATTTGGGCATTTATGATTGCGTTATTGCTATACAGTGTCATATACAGAGAGGTATTTCTTTTTGTATTCCTCCTGTTCTTTGTTGCTATGATAGTCACTATTTATCTGACATCCATATCAGATAAAAATAGAACAACCTAAGAATGTTATATCAATAATTGCTGGAGGCTCGAATTGATTGAAACAATAGAATGCAAAATGATTTCAGCAACGATTATGCATCGAATAACCGGCAATATAGATGTTGAGGAGGTAAAACGCAGTACAATGAAGGTATCGATTGGCTGCGAAACAAGATTGCAACATGCTGCCCTTATTTCTACATGTGGCAAGCACCTGGGAAATCTTTTTCCAGAACTTCTTAACAGGGGTCGTGGTAGCTCTATTATTTGGATGCAGACTGGTACAAGGATAAAGTATTTGCCTGTAAATACCGTTTCTGTGATGATGAGGCTTGCGTCGTGCTATAAGAAACAGTGCGTCTATATTTTTCTTGGTCTGATTGTGCTGCTCTTTCCCTTCTTCAAGCCATCTTATTTTATGCTGGCATTTCTTGCCGGAGCTTTACTTTTTTCATTTGTTACCCCCAAGTCGCCGATTTTTCGCTCTCTTGCAAGCGAATCCGACATCAAAGCCGGGAAACTCCGTGGCTTGATTCAAATCTTTTTAATCACAGCACTCCTTTTCATGTTGAATTTAATTGCTAATTTTCCCCTGTTCATAATCGGCGCAGCATTTGCTATTGCAACGTTTGGCGATGGTGTGGTTGATATCATAAATATTCCAGAAGCAAAACGGACAGGGCAGAGCGATATCAGGTTGTATTCTGCAAAATCAAGCATTATTTTTTTGATTGCAGGCAGCGTTTTTGCCTTCCTTGCAGGAGCTTGGATTTCGAGCTTTACTTTACAGGATTTCCCCTACGGGAAGCTTTTTTTCATTGCTGTAATCGGAGCTATTACCGCTGCACTTCTTGAATCCATTAAAACCACCGAGGATAATATCGTCATTCCTTTTGGCTCAGCTATGGTAATGTGGCTTTTCTCTATGTTTGGATATAATGTGGGTATCGTATATCTTATTCAGGTGCTTGTTTTTTCTTTTGTACTGGGATATCTTGCATATCGGGTTCGTATTGCAGATATATCTGCCACGCTGAGCGCAACACTGCTCGGGGTCGTAATCATCATATCCAGTGATGAAGGCTGGGTTTTATTTTTTATTCTTCTCGCCTTTTTTTTACTGGGAAGCATGTTTACCCGCTACAAATACAACTTTAAATTCGCCCGTGGGATAGCCGAAGAAAAAAGAGGCATGCGGGGATACAAGAACGTTTTCAGCAACTCGCTGGCTGCCCTTTCCCTTGCTGTGGCGTACGGGATATTTCCTTCTTACGCAAAGGTCTTATTGCCAGCCTATCTCGGCTCGGTTGCTACAGCGTGTGGTGACACGCTGGCAAGCGAAATAGGCGAAACCTACAGAGGGGAGCCGAGGATGATTACGACATTCAGGAAGGTCAGGTCAGGCACCGATGGTGCAGTTTCATACCTTGGCGAATGGGCTGCCTTTTTCGGAGCATCCATAATTGCTCTTTTTGCATACCTGTTAATAAAGAATGATTTCAGCCTTCTCTTGGCTGTTATAGCAGGAGGATTTATCGGAACGAACATAGATAGTGTACTCGGCGCCACGCTCCAGCAGAAAGGTTACCTCTCCAACAATGGAGTCAATCTTTTTGCTACAATTTCAGGAGCGATTGTATCCGGTTTATTATTCAATGGGCTCGTAGTATAGTCCGGATAGTACACGGGCCTCCGGAGCCTGTGACCTGGGTTCAAATCCCGGCGAGCCCGTATAAACTCAAACGAGGGTTTTGACGAACTCGGGTATAATCAATAATGCCAGGGATAAGCCTGTAATTGCCACGCACGCCCAGCAAAGATAACCCAGCAGCAACGAAAGCTTCATCAACTCACCTTGATTTAAAATTGAGATGCGAGCGTATAAAGCTTGCTAAAAAAATAAAAAATATTATACCTTAAATTTTCTCAAGCAACTCGACGCCCACCTTCTTTACATTCGGCTTATTGATCTTGGCAGGCATCCATTTCGGCTTGTTCTTGGGCGCGGATACGTTCTCTTTCCAGCCCTTATAGATATGGATCTTCTTTGACCCTCTCTCTCTCAATCTCAGTTCCACCGGTTTTCCTTTTGACCCGCCGCTGCGGTTGGCTGCCTTCAATGCAGCTTGGCGCGGCTGATGTCCGGTGAATACTCCAGTCTCGTTCCCTTTCTTATCTCTTAATACAAAGTTTCTTATTTCTGCCATATTTAATACCCCGACAACGATTTGTTGTCTACCTTTACAATGCAGCATCATGATATATAAGCCTTACGGTCAAATATGAGGCTAAGCATGCTGATTTAATAAAAACTGGACTACAGATGTTGGTATTTCAAAAACCATAAAAACACAATCTTGAGACTTAAAATACAGTTTGTGCATCTAAAAATCAAGAGCTATAGAATTATCGAACAAAATCATTACTATCATGAACTTCGGATGTTATTCATATCAACCATTCTCTCCAGCACTTTAATATTCTTTCCAGACAAAATTGGGCATGTGCTAAGTAACCGAGTTAAGAAAACTGCCATTGAACTCGCCCCATGCGTTCACGGGGCAAGGCTGGAAGAGTCTGCTGAAGCTTCGGGAAAAAGGGCGGATGAGCTTTTGGACTTCAGCGTCAATCTTAATCCTCTTGGTCCGCCGAAATTAAAGAAGCTCCTTGATGGAGCATGTAAAAATATCAACAATTATCCCGATAACAGGTACACAGGTTTTAAAAAAGCAGCCGCGGATTATCTCAATGTTGCTCCCGAAAATATCGTTTCTGGCAACGGCTCATCCGAATTGATCCGTCTCTTTGCGGAAACAGTTATCGAGCCCGGGGACAGGGTGACAATACCATATCCTACGTTCGGGGAGTACGAATTTCAGTGCAGGTTGTTTGGTGCAAATGTTGAATATATCGAATACAGCAGTATAGCAAATCTCAATCCAGATGGCAACAAAGCTGTTTTTCTCTGCAACCCCAATAATCCAACTGGAAAACTTCTCAGGCGACAGGAGGTCATGAAAATAGCGCGAAAATGCATTGCATCTTCTGTTTTCTTTTTTGTTGACGAGGCGTTCATCGAGCTCTCAAACCCAAAGGAAAGTATTGCTAAGCTCGCTGCTACAAACGATTTTGTCATAGTGCTGCGTTCACTTACCAAGACCTATGCAGTTCCCGGATTGAGAATCGGGTTTGCCGTCGCTTCTTTTGATTTTGCAGCGCTCCTTAACAATATCCGCCTCCCATGGAATCTCAATTCCATAGCATCGTCTGTAGGCGAGCAGCTCCTGAAACATAATAAAAATTATATCGAAAGCTCACTTCTCTTAATAAAAAAAGAGCGGCAGTGGCTTACCTCCAAGCTCAGCGCTATAAGAGGTTTTAAACTCTATCCAAGTGATGCAAATTTCATTCTCATCGAAACCGATGACTTTGCAATAAATCCCAAAGAGCTGGCTGAGAGAATGTTAAGGCACGGGATTATTATCCGCGATTGCGCCTCTTTTGGTCTTGAAAATCACATCAGGGTTGCAGTTCGAAAGAGAAGCGAGAACAAAAAGTTGATTAAGGCTTTTGCTTCGGTAGTGTCTGAATGGGGAGCCGAACTTGCAGAAAAGGAGATCGCAAGGTCTCTTGAAAGAGGGGTTGTTGCCAGGAGCAGGATTGACTGCGAGTATTATCCCTGCCACTTTGAAGGTCAGGACTGCACCTTCTGCTTCTGTCCTTTTTATCCATGTGAAGATATAAGGACAGGCGGGGAACTGGTCAAGAGATCCACAGGCGGAACGGTATGGAGCTGCTCAAAGTGCAGCATTATACACAGGGGAGATATCGCAGATAAGGCGCTTTCTGCCTTGATGAAAGGCAGGAAGCTCAAGGAAGTCTGGAAGCTTGTGATGGAGCCGCATCTGTAATGGATTTCTGGATTCAGGTTCTGCTCCTTGCAGTTCTGTTTGATGTTGTATTCGGGGAGCCTTCTCTATATTTTCACCCTGTGGTGTGGATGGGAAAACTGATAAACGTGTTTGTGCGCCGCGCCCCTCTTCACAGCAGGAGATTGTACGGGCTTTTCGTGGTGATTATCTGCGTCGGGGCTGCGGTGCTTGTGGGCTCAGTTGTAATCTTACTTGGCAGAGGTTTGCCGGGGTTGATTGTTTCGGCATATTTCTTGAAATCCAGCTTTTCCATTCGCATGCTGTTAGCATCCGCTCTGGGACTGAAAAAAGACCTTGAGGATGGGAGAATTGAGAAGGTGAGAGTCGAGCTTAAGGCGTTCGTGGGCAGGAATACATCAGGGTTAAATGAATCGCAGTCGGCTTCAGCCGTTATAGAATCGGTGGCTGAAAGCTTTGTGGACGGCATCCTTTCGCCATTGTTTTATTTTTTCTTGTTCGGCCTTCCGGGCGCGCTTGCCTTCCGCATGATAAACACGCTTGATTCCATGGTGGGTTATAAAAAAGAACCCTTTGCTGAGATAGGTTATGCCTCTGCAAAATTTGATGATATTGCGAATTTTGTGCCGGCAAGGTTGTCGGTGATATTTATTTTCATCGCTTCTATTTTTTTTGGAAAACCAGTGGATGCAGTCAAAACATGTATCCACGACCATAATAAGACAGCATCGCCAAATTCGGGCTGGTCTATGGCTGCCATGTCAGGGGCTTTGCAGGTGAGGCTTGAGAAGATAGGTTATCATGTGCTGGGGGAGCAATATAATGAGCCGCAGCCTTTTCAGATTACAAAAGCTGTATATATTGTTGGTTTCTCATCGCTTCTGGTGATTGCAGGAATCTTTTTGATAGGGAAGGCGCAATTGGTTAGGTTTTAATTACAGAGAAAGGAGGAACTAATGAAACTATCCGCAATAAAAAAAGAAAAAAGCAAAAAGAACCAGCCAAAGGAAGTCAAAAACACGGCTGCAAGGAGCATAATGAGCGTACTTGAAGAAGCAGGGCTATCTGAAAAAGTGCTTGTATCGGCGGCCATGGAACTCTATGTCCCGCATCCGGGCGTTGAGAACACTGCCATAGCAAAGCGTGTGTTCAGGCGGGAGTTAAGGCATGCCCTCTCTGACCCGAATCTCTGCATACTGTTATACGCAGGTCTGCTCCTTGAAAAGGCAGGCGAGAAAGGCGAGCTTCCCGGCATGAGCAAGGAAATCTTCAATAAAGACCTGACCTTTCTTATCGTGGATGAGGTAATCGGGATGAGCATTGCAAAATACATAAGCGGCGACAAGGGAATCTTCGAATACGTCAGGTTTGACAAATTAAAGCCCGGCATCCTGTCAAAACTCGGGCCTTTCATGGACGATGTGATTGCCGGACTCATAGGCGGCGCCTCAGCCAACATGTACTCAAGAGGCAAGGACGACGGAGGCAAAGCAAAGACCAAGGAAAGAAAGGCAATCCCAAAAAGTGAGAGCGGGTTTGCAGGATAAGACAGCTTTATGAGAGAGTTTCTTTCTGCCCTGCGCAGCGGTTTTGGTTTCCTGTCCACAATACCCGTGGGTATAACCATGGAAGGCATCGAGAAGCTCATGAAGCACGCATATCTTTTTCCTGTTATCGGCGCTGCTCTGGGTATAATACTTGGTATAACAGGTTACATATTCTCGATAATATTCCCGCAGGCAGTGATACCGGTTGCAATAATCATAGCCATTTACTTCCTAACAGGATTCAATCATATCGACGGACTTGCGGATTTCGGCGATGGCACAGCAGCGCACGGAACGCGGGAAAAAAAGATAGAAGCAATGCGCGATACCGCAGTTGGGACAGGAGGGGTGGTATTTTGTATTATTGCCATCCTTGGAATTTTTGCGTCTCTTTTTTCTATTGCAAAAAGTGATATGCTTCCCTCAGCGTTAATCGTAGCAGAAACAGGCGCAAAGCAATCCATGGTCACGGTTGCGGCTTTCGGCAGGAAGCTGCACGAAGGTTTCGGTTCCATGACAGTGGAGAACACAAGGCTCTCCGACTTCATAATAGGAATGGTTTTTACTGGTGCAGTGAGTTATTTTTTTCTCAGGCTCTTTGGCATTGAAGCATTCGTAGTCTCACAATTAGCTGCACTTCTCGTCCTGAATACGGCAAACCGCCATTTCGGAGGAGTGAGCGGTGACGTCATAGGTGCCTCCAACGAAGTCGGGCGCCTTGCAGCTCTTCTCTTTATCGGAGGATTTACATGGATGCGATTGTGATGGCAGGTGGGATGGGAAGGCGGCTTGGCAAGGATGAAAAGCCTCTCACGATGCTTCTTGGCAAACCCCTGATTTTTTATGTGCTCTGCGCTCTTTTTGGCTCAAAAAACATCGAGCGCATCTTCGTCGCAACCTCTCCGAGGGCAAAAAAAACCAGCGACTGGCTTTTGGATTTCAAAAAAGAACATGAGGTGGGGATAATCTCCACAGGTGGTGAAGGTTTTGTCCATGACATGGTTTATGCGGTGGAAAAAGCAGGCATTACAGGGCACGTGCTGGTTATAATGGCAGACCTGCCGCTTGTAACCTCAAAACTGTTAGACAGGATTATTGAAAAATACTGCGAGATAAACATGCCAGCACTCTCGGTTCACATGAATCTTGAAGTGTTCAAGAAACTCGGGCTTCGTCCTGATACTGTTTTCCATAAGAATGGCGGGTTTATAGTGCCTTGCGGGATAAACATCCTCGATGCAGGAAGGATACGGGAGGAGCAGGAGGATTACAACCTTATACTTGATGAGGAGGAGCTGGCGCTGAATGTGAATACGCGTGAGGATCTGGCTGTGTGCGAGAGGTATCTGAAAAGAACAGCAGATAAATGCAGATGAATGCAGGTAATGCGCCAAATATTTATCACTATTTAATTATTAAACTCTCGGCGCCGATATGTCCCCCATGCAGCAATATTCCATTAGATCCGAAATCCTCACGCCCGCGCTGATGGGATGGGCTTTCTTCCTGCGGAGTTGGGGATGCGGCGCTTATGGTCGGGGCGCGGTGGTGGGCGGCGAGGGGTCGGATGTTGTACTGAGGAGCGCAGAACGGAAATAAAAATATCTTTAAGATAGATAATTATAGGATTAAATACTATAATTAAAGAACAGATTCATACCTATCGAGGTAAAAGATGGCAAAGACGCTTAATGAAATCTTAGAGGCAATAAAAAGGCGCAAAAAGATTTTACAAAAAAAATATAAAGTAAAGGAGATTGGTGTATTCGGCTCTTTTGCAAGAGGGGAACAGACAGAAAAAAGCGATGTTGACATACTCGTTGATTTCTATGAATTGCCCGATGTTTTTGACCTGTTAAAATTAGAACGGTCGCTTCGTGGGATATTAAAATGTAAGGTCGATGTGGTGAGGAAACAGGCGATAAGAAAAGAACTAAGAGACCAGATATTCTCTGAGGCTATTAAAGTATGAAGCGGGATTACAAACTTTTTGTAAAAGATATTCTGTATGCGATTGATAAGATTGAGGAATTTATCGGGAATATGGAGTACGGGGAGTTCATACAAGATGATAAAACATCAACTGCGGTAGTGAAAAAGATAGAAATCATAGGCGAAGCCATAAAAAACATCCCCAGAGATGTTAAAGCCAGATATAATTCCATACCGTGGAGAGATATAGCGGGAATGAGGGACAAAATTACTCACGCTTACTTTGGAATTGATTATGAACTTGTCTGGAAAGTGGTGAAAGAAAAGCTGCCTGTATTGAGGATTCAGGTGGAGCAGGTATTGAAGGAGATGGATGAAGACACATCACCTTTTGAGTAGCGCCGTATATTTATCACTTTTTAAATATTAAATCCTCGGCGCCGATATGTTCCCGAAGCAGCAACATTCCAATAAACTCGAATTCCTCAAGCCCGCGCTGATGCGATGGGCTTTTTCCTGCGGAGAGGAGGATGCGGCGCTTACGGCTGGGCGCGGCGAGAGGCGGAGCGGGGCGGCGCTTATGGCTTCTCTAGCTTCATTGGTTTAATAATATCATCCCTTAGAGAAATGACACCATCTTTAACAAAGTCAAGTAATTTTCTACTTTTAAGAAAATCATGCTTTATTGGCACTGTGAGATAGTAACCATCCATTTCACACTCAAGGGACACTTCATGCACACTCCACTTTTTTTCCACTTTAGACTTTATAGCTTCCCAGCGGCTAAAATTCTTTTCTCTCCAGCGGTGATGAGCTTTCGTAGCCCAATCTTCAAATTCAACATAGACGGAGAATTTCTTTTCATCTAATCTGAACCAAGGTCCATAATATATAGCACCATCCGAATCCTTTTCGATATACGCTGGCCAAATACTCGCAGTATATTCATGACCTTCTTGTAATCTATGTGTCGCCAATTTAACCATGCCAATTTTACTATCATTTTCAATCAAATCGTTTACCGAATACAAGAATTCCGATATTTCATCCAGATAGGTCAATTTTTCCATTACCGAAATAGCTTGTTTGGTAAACCCATTAAAAGGTTTCAAGTTTGCCAACTCAATCGCTCCTACAAGTTCGTTTAAGACTAATTTTTTGCTCTCTTCGATATTATTTGAATCAATAATATTTTTTGATAAATCCCATATTTCCTGCCAAGATATCCAGCATACGTGGCCGGGAAAAATCTCTCCAAAAGAATCAAGTTCTTTCTTTGCATTTATTTCCAAATCTGGAGTTATAACCAACATCAACCATTTGGCTGAAAAATTATTATTAAGAGCTTTACAATAACGTTCTATTTGTTCGTGTAAAGAATTAGGCTCTCCAATCTGCACAACCTTATTTTCCAAGCCTAATGTGATCTCCCCTCCTTTAAAAATAGCATCTAAATTTCCGAATTTTGTCAATCCATTTAAAGGACAATTCATACCATAAAGCTCTAGATCATTATTCACAATCTCTAATAAGATATTTTTATTCTGACCAGTTTGGCCGAAAAAAATAGATTGTTCAAGTATCTTTGTTAAAAAACGTGGATATCGTTCTATTACCCATACAAAAATTCCTGTAAGAAGATTTTCATTTCGGGCTCCTTCGTCACCAGATTTGGCTCTTGTGGCAATAGAGTAGAGATATTCCATACGTAATCGACTTGTTAATATTTAACCATATATTTTTTTCGCTTTGTTTTACTATTTATAATTCTTCCATCAACGTTCCTCAACAAAGCAGGATGAACGG
>CAYXIP010000013.1:0-27730 GCA_964465515.1 uncultured Candidatus Methanoperedens sp.
AAAGGATTAGAATAATATGAATATAAATGAATTTGGGAATCTTACATCTGTAGATTTAAGGGAAATATGGTCAAATGAAGCGTCAGATTTTTCACCGTGGTTAACCCAGAATCTATCTTCACTCGGAAAAGTCTTAGGAATGGAACTTGAGTTACAAAGTAGAGAGGCACCTGTCGGTGATTTTGCTTTGGATATTCTCGCACGAGATTTAGGTAATAATAGGATTGTGGTCATTGAAAATCAACTCGAACCTACCGACCATGATCATCTTGGTAAGTTGCTTACCTATGCTGCCGGGTACAATGCAGGTGCGATAATTTGGATCGCACAAGAAATTAGAGAAGAACACCGCCAAACATTAGATTGGCTAAATCAACATACAGATGATGGAATTGAGTTCTATGCAGTAATAGTTGAAGTTCTCAAAATAGATGATTCAAAACCTGCTTTTAATTTCAAACCTGTTGTGTTTCCAAATGAGTGGCGCAAATCTCATATTAAATCAGCAGATGCCGGCGAACCATCCGAACGTTCAGAGGCTTACAGAGACTACTTTCAAGTGTTAATAGATGAACTGCGCGATAAACATAAGTTCACAGGAGCACGAGCAGGTCAGCCTCAAAACTGGTATAACTTTTCATCAGGTATCTCAGGCATCACTTATGGCACAAGTTTCGCAGCAAGAAATCGCGTGCGTGCTGAATTATACATTGATCGTGGGGATGCGAGTCTAAATAAAAGCCTATTTGACTCTTTATTCCAATCGAAACAGGAAATTGAAGCAGAATTTAATGAACCTCTTGAATGGGAACGCCTTGATGATGGTCGTGCTTCTAGGATTGCTACATATCGAGAGGGAAGCATTGGTGAGGATTCTCAGACACTTGAAGAGATTAGAAACTGGGCGATTGATCGTCTTCTAAGATTCAAGAAAGTTTTCGGGCCTAAATTGGTAGATTTGATGAAATAAAGTAGAAAACGATATCATATTCAATAAAATTTAAAAATTAAATAATAAGTATAACTTATGCCTTTGAACACCTTTCTCTCCATGCACCTCACCCCACGCATCCCCGCCGCCAGCGAGCCCGCGCCGCGCCTTATGCCCAGCGCAACAAATCTGCGTTCATCCGCGTTCATCTGCGGTTCGTTTTTTGAGGAAGCGCCGGACATTAATTGTTCTGGATTTATAAAAGAAAGAACATCTCAAAATTCCAGTTCCCAAAGTAATCATATTTTTATGGGCAATACTTTCAGCGGGCTTGGCATGATTTTATATACCGACAGAATGAACTCATCCTATGCGCGGGGAAATGCGTATAGAAATCTAAGAGGTAAAATATGGTATCCTGTTTAACTCAAAAAAAGAATAAAACTGTGGATATGAACCTCCTTGATTTCGATACAAATTTCAGGATTTCCTCTGAAAACCTGACCGAAAAACCCGAAATAGTAGTCCCCGATCAGATGCAAACTCTATCCGAGATTGATTATATCGATTTTAAACTATCGCAACACTTCCAGGACAAGTTTATAGTTCAACCGTCTCTTACACGACAACTTGTCAGCTTTCAGGCAAACAAAACTATGGCATCTTATCGCTGGTACAAATACAAAGAGGCTTTTTCTGCTCCTCTCGTAGAGTATCTGCTCAGCCGATACGGGATTTCAGGTAAAGTTTTAGACCCATTCGCTGGGAGCGGCACGACTCTGTTTGCAGCAAGTGCAATGGGAATGGACGTTGACGGAATCGAACTGCTTCCCATTGGCAAACAAATAATTGCCGCAAGACAGTGTTTAGAAAGAGAATTTACCGCTTATGACTTTGCTGCCGTAAAACAGTGTGCGAAAACGTGCCCGTGGAAGCAATCACAGGCTAGACATCCACTCTCCAAATTGCGGATTACGGACGGCGCATATCCTATAGAGACATCCAACGCGATCGAGCGATACATGGGAACGCTGAAGCAAGAGAACGAGAGGGTTCAGCTTATCCTACGTTTTGCCCTGCTATGCGTACTTGAGTCCATCAGTTTCACACGCAAAGATGGTCAGTATCTCCGGTGGGATTACAGATCTGGACGCAGAAAAGGAGGAAAACCATTCAATAAAGGGGATATCCTTAACTTCGATTTGGCAATCTGCGCGAAAATTGAGGAAATTTTGCATGATATAAAGCTCGGTAATGGGCGTCTGGAGAAGTGCATTCAAGGCAAAATTCATCTTTTTGAGGGATCGTGCCTGGATGTAATGCCGGAGCTACCATGTAATTCATATGATGCGATTGTAACCTCACCACCATACTGTAACCGTTATGATTACACCAGGACTTATGCTCTTGAACTGGCTTTACTTGGCATCAATGAGAAAAAACTGCTCGACCTCAGGCAACAGATGCTAAGCTGCACTGTTGAAAATCGTGCCAAAGATTTGCTGGCTATCAATCCCAAATGGGCTAACGCTGCAGAAGCGGCAGACCAGCAAGAGTTGTTGCAGGCTATCTTGCGTTACCTGGAAGACCAAAAGGAGCAAGGTAAGTTGAACAATAGTGGTATTCCTAGGATGGTCCGAGGTTATTTCTACGAAATGGCTTGCATTATAGCCGAATGCTCACGAGTCATGAAACGGAATGCATACCTCTTCATGGTCAATGACAATGTGCGTTATGCAGGTGCAAGCGTCTCAGTAGATATGATACTTTCATCCATAGCTGAAAAACTGGGACTTTTTGTAGAGAATATTCTCGTGTTACCTAAGGGTAAAGGGAATAGCAGCCAGCAAATGGGGGAGCATGGGCGTGATCCATTGAGAAAATGTGTATATGTATGGAGAAAAGCATAATGCCTCAGGCCAGACCACATCGCCAGCATTTATCCAGCAGCAATAGCCTTATAACAACTTATGAAGAAACGCGCGCTGGTTTCGTTGCCTTGGCGCTTGAAAGAAATCGAAGAGCAACGCCATTCATTGAAGAAGCGAGATCCCTAAAAGCTGCAGCATCTCAAACCACAACCCCAGCCTCATTGATCGATGTTCTTGGGATAAGGGCTGCTCTATTGACCGCGTCTGGTGTTTCCGATAAGGCAGCGGGACATATGGAGGAGCAGGACAAAGAGGAAGCGATACAAGGACTTATAGAACAATTCCTTGAACCTGCAGGACAGAAATACGTTGAAGAACTTGTCTTTCGATTCCTTTTAACACGTGGAGACGCATTAGGAGGATCGATGCGGAATGTAGGTGGAGCTATGGCACAACGTAAACTTACTCGCGCTATTATAGCTACTCTTTCCGTTGCAGGAATTTCATATCAATGGCTTTCTTCCACGAGCGATACATGGATACAAGGGACAGGGGATGATGTTGATATTGAGCTGGAAGCAAAGGGGCTTAGTTGGTCAAGCGGTGGTCAGAATCGGACTGTCAGGTATAACCTTACTGTGCCATTTTTGAGGAAAAATGTAGACCTGTGCCTTTTCAATTGCAATTATCGGGAACTTTCCGTCAGCTACAAAAATCCTGCTCTTTACATCGCACTTGGAGAACTTAAGGGCGGCATCGATCCCGCCGGAGCGGATGAGCACTGGAAAACGGCAAGAACATCCCTATCCCGCATAAAACTTGCATTTGCAAGCCATGGGCATTCACCTCACCTATTCTTTGTCGGAGCGGCAATTGAAAATAGCATGGCAGAAGAAATCTGGCTCCAATTGGAAGATGGTACGCTTAGTAATGCTGCGAATTTGACTGATTCAAATCAAGTCGCCTCTCTATGCCGCTGGTTATGCAACCTGTAGCTATATAAATTCATCATGGAAACGGAAGAAAATCATAATAAAATTGCAGACCTTTCCTCACAATCCCTTTCCGAGCGCCTCCACCTGCGCCTCTCTGCCATTAGCGAGCCCGCGCCGCGCCCGATACCCGGCGCAACAAATCTGCGTTCATCGGCGTCATGCCCGCCGCCGTGCATAGACACGTATCTCCACGTATGGCTTTGCCATACGTGTGGGCGACGCCAACTGGCGCAACGGTTGACGTGGATGCGCCCTCCAGAGGCGCGACTCGGGGCGTTCATCTGCGGTTTGTTTTTTGAAGAAGCGCCGCAGATTAATCGCTCCATATTTATAAATAACTGGCGCGCCAGATACTCCTGCGCCTGCCACCCAAAATGAGCCTGTGCTGCCGTGGAAACGAACACGGATGCCACTGATAAAACGGATTTTCACGGATTCTTTCATCGGTGCGAATCCGTGTCATCCGTGCAATCCGTGTTCTATGGCTGCTTCGCCTTTTGGCGCGGCGGCATGGATTAATAAATCACATTCTATAAAATTAATCCATCAATCTTTGCGAACTTTACTTTTTTTGCGGTGATATCTATGCTAACCCCTCTCTCATCAAAACCCAGCGCCTACTCGATGAGCACCACTGCTGCGAACTTGCAATCAATGGTTATTTATAAGGATAGCATCAGTATTACGAATGAGAAATAATTATGGCTTTAACTGTTAACATCAAAAAAGATTTCTCCTTACAGGAAGTAAGCAATGTAATCCGTTCAGCTTTGGCTCTCGATGAGCGTATCGCAAGGCACAAAAAAGCTAAATACGCCAATACCTGTAAAAATTTTGAGACTGAGTATAAGATGAGTTCGGATGCTTTCATGAAAAAATATGAATCAGGAGAGCTGGATGACCGTGATGATTTTTTTGACTGGTACGCAGCAAAAAAAGCCCTCGATAACTGGAGCAAAAAGCTGGACATATTATCAGGGATTAGCGTATGAATTCCCGAGAGTATTACTCTCAAATCCAAGCAGTTATTAAAGAATGCCCGATAGTTACTCGTTTTTCTATAGACTTTGACGAGATCGACATAGACATCGGATATTTAAAAGGTAGAATAGAGTTGATAGACGGGGCAAATCTTTATTTTATCGAATATGTCCGGATTCAGGATAACATTGCAAATCGCTTGAAATACAAATATCAATGGCAGTCTGAGAAAGGGGATTTGATAGCACGATGGGACAACGTGCCGCACCATAAAGAGATCGATACTTTTCCATTCCACATGCACGATGATAAAGGGGCGCATGCATCTCAGAACATGGATTTAAAAACAGTGATTGACGTAATTATGGAAAAAATAATTTTCTAAATTGATTTACGACTTAATTCCTTCTCCTGCGCCCTCCTCTCACCAAATCCCAGCCTTCTCTTCTCGCGCTCCCATGGCGCAGCCCCGCTTTTACATCGTGAACATAAACTGTGTGGTCGTAGAAAGCTCTTTTCGAATCTTCGGAA
Source organism: uncultured Candidatus Methanoperedens sp. (assembly GCA_964465515.1). Classification (GTDB taxonomy): domain Archaea; phylum Halobacteriota; class Methanosarcinia; order Methanosarcinales; family Methanoperedenaceae; genus Methanoperedens. Next base: position 5,310 of record CAYXIP010000013.1, read on the forward strand.
GATGAGGATAGTAAATGATCATAGAATCTCTTTCTTCTATGCCTCCTTTTTCTGCTCCCTCATCTCCGTATAAAATTCTGTTTATTATCATGCATTCAAGCCTTCCTGAAATCTTAATCGTACCCCTCTCCATCGAGGAACTCATTTCAAGGTAGATAGGAAGCCGAAGCTTATCATGCTCCCATTCCTGTACTATGGATGCCAGTTTTTCAAGCTCCTTTTTATCGAAAGAATGAGTTGACCCGTCCATGCTTTCTACATCGGGCTTTTCTTCCAGGAGAAGCTCTCTGAGTGTTTTCCTTTTTTTAGGGAGATGCCTGTTCAGAGTCTGCAAAAACTTTAAAGAAATCTTTTTCTCGAATTCGTCTTCCTGGGGCATGGTCTAATGCATTCTTTTTGCCGCCGCCACAATTATCGGCAACGTGATCGTGGCATCCGAATAAACAGTCACAGCCCGCGCATTCTCACCGATCTTGCCCCACGAGCGCGCCTCATCGAGCGTGGCGCCAGAGAGTCCGCCGGTCTCGGGTCTGTCCATGGTGAGCTGTATGGCATAGTCAAACGACCTCGGCGTAACAAGCATGGACTGCAGGATGAAGTTCTTGGGCACTCCACCCCCAACTATCATCACGCCTGCACGTTTTGCGTCGTAGCACCTGTCAATCAATCCGCGCATATCATCAAATACATCCACATTGAGCTTCTTTGTCTGTTTGTATAACCATGCCTGCAATCCTATAATCGAGTCCTGGAGCGCAGGGCAGTACACGGGTACCTGCATATCATACGCGCTTTTCAATATTGAGCAGTCATCATCGAGCTTCGCGCCTATGTGTGAGAGAAGTTCAGTTATCGAAAGCTTATCAGGAATTTCCCTGAAAATGGACTGCATCTTTTCCTCAAACTCGGAGAAATGCTGCTCAGGTAATAGCACATCGTAGATTCGGTTAACAGCGTTGTGTTTTAACTGGACATCATCCACAGCATGATTTCCTTTGTAATGGTGAAGCCCAATTGCCTCGATTATGTCATGGACAAGGTTGGCGCCTGTGGTGACAAGAATATCAATCTCCCCTTCCTGTATCAGGTCGCTTACAATCTGCCTCATGCCCGCAGGCACCATAGCACCTGCTAAGCCGAAGAACTTGGTGCAATCCTTATCGTTCACCATTTCCCTGTATATTTCCACGGCTTCGCAAAGGCGCCCTGCCCCGAAAGCGCAATCTGAGAGGGAATCCACAAGCTGGTTTACAGTCATGTCCTGTGTTATCTTTGCATGTTTTATGGGTCTTTGCAGTTCCATGTTATCTAAAACATTTTACACAGGATAAAATAGTATCCTTTTTTTGCGTCAGTTTTTTTGCAAGTTCAATCCCGCAGGATAAGTCCTCTGCATAATAGATATTATTTCCAATAACAAGCGACTTCATCCTCTCGCCTACAAGTACGAGAGCAAAAAGTTCGTTTAAATGCTTATGAATAAATCGCTCAACATCCGATGGGTCAAGTCCTTCGCATACCTCTTTTGCCTCTTCCCCGAGCACCATGACGGCCCGTCCTCCCCGCCCCTGTGCAAACAGCAGTGCCTTCTCAGCATTCTGGATATCCAGTCCCGAGTTTGAGTTATCTATCAGTCTTCGCCCTTCGAGGGACGTTATCATCATGCGTCCCTCAGCGCCGCTGAATTGCGCAAATGTTTTTTCTATGGTAGAAGCATCTATATTCAACGCAAGAGCAGCGGCGGTTGCACACACAAACGCAGTCTTATACGCGCTTATATCGTAATCCACAGATTCAGGAATATGTACCCTGCCGTGTTTTTTGCCAAGGAAAAACGCTATTGTATTTTCGTTCTCATAATAAACATTGCATGAGGCATCAACAGACTCTGTGAATGAAATAATCCTTACATCCCTTTTTGATGAATCCAATGTTCTCCGTTCTTTTTTGATGGGTTCATCAAATCTACAGGCACCGAAAAACCTCAAAGCATCGTTGTTAATCACAAGAGTACTTCCAGGTTTTGCGTTGAGTATCATCTGGCGCTTGGCATCGCTCGCCAGCCTTGTATTGTTGGCAATTTTATAGTCATTGGTTATCGTGGTTATCGCACCGATATCTGCACAGCCTGTCCCGCCGAGTGAGATTTCAGATATTAATACTTCAAATTCTTTTTCAATTACATCCAGTGCCGATAGGATGCTGGCTGGCGTTATGCTCAATCCTTTCTTTATGAATTTTCTATTTTTCCAGCCCTCAACACCCCTGCTTGTGTGGGTGATGACCTTTTTTTTTCTTGATAGAATCTCTGCCAGCAGAATAGAAGTACTTGTCTTTGCCTTCGTGCCTGTGATTTCAATCAGGGTTTTATCTTTCAGGTTATATCCTGACAGAATTTCCCCTACTGCTGCGTGGTGCGATAGAACAGGAATGTTATTATTAGCGGCATCCACAAGCATGGGATGGTTGATGTCAAGATGGACAGGCGAGACAATAACATCGAAATCCACTGCTTTCAGGGCATCGAGAGAAGTCCTTATGCCTTCGCTTTCAAGACCTTCCAGTTCCTCGGCGCTCAGGGTTTTGTACACATCTATCGCAGCTACTTCCCCTACGATTTTCTTAAGTTTTCTGGCTATTACCGTCCCGCCGTGGGTTAGATCAAGCACTGCTACGCGGGATGAACTTTTAAGCATCATTTTGAGAGGGCTTCCTTTGCCCTCTTGAACGCCAGTTCAGCAACCAGTTCGTCTACACCAAGAGGCTCTGAATAAACAAGCGCTACATCCCTGCCGCCGAGTTTTATTGTGGTTTTTCTGGATTGCCTGCTTATGCCCAGAATCTGAGGTATATCTTCCATCGTGTGAACGCCGTGCGCCAGGAAAATGGGGACAGCTATGATTGTGGTTACTCCTGTGCCTTTGAAGGCATCAAGTCCCTCCTTCATCGTGGGAGTATTCATGTTCATGAAACCTGTTTTTACCACAACATTCTTGTATTTTTTAGCAATCAGTTCCGCAACGCCTGTAACCACTTCCTTGTTATGCGGATGTTTGCTCCCATGCCCGAGTGCCAGAATTCCAATTTTTTCGTTCATAAATCGAATGAGTTTTTATAGGGGTTGCCTCTTATAACACTTTTGATTAGAAGTTAAACCCATGCGAATAATAATACTCCGCCTCGGTCATCGAATCCAGAGAGACCAGAGGATAACCACCCATGTAGCCCTTACAGCGCGTGCTCTTGGTGCTGAGGGGATGCTTCTTGATTCTGATGACAGAGGTATCGCGAAAAGTGTGGAAGAAGCATCGGCTACTTGGGGCGGTTCGTTCTATGTCAGGAATATTACAAACTGGAAAAGCGAGATCAGGAGGTGGAAGGCAGCCGGAGGTAAGGTGTTGCATCTCACAATGTATGGACTCAATCTCCCGGATGTGATTGATGAAATAGCAGCCGACAATCTCATGATAGTCGTGGGAGCTGAAAAGGTTCCGTCTGAGCTCTACGGGCTTGCGGATTGGAATGTCGCAATAGGTAACCAGCCGCACTCCGAGGTCGGCGCACTTGCAATAGTGCTTGACAGGCTTGCAAGGGCATCTGGCAAGGATGCTTTAAAAACGCAATTTGCAGGCAAGCTTGCGATCGTTCCCAGAAGGGCAGGAAAAGAGGTAAAAATAAGATGAAAAACCAGAAAAAGGTCCTGGTTATAGCCAACAACGTGCGAAGTATTGTATGCTCTGCGAAAAAAGCAGGATACACGGTTTATGCCCTTGACCGTTTTGGGGATGTGGATATGCGAAGATGCGCTGACAGGGCTTTGTTTATAGAAAGCGGTCAAGAGAATAAAATACATGAGCAAGTGAAATCGTTTGGTGAGGTTGATATTGTAATTCTCGGACCGGGCTTTGAGCACCTAAAATTTGAAAATATCTTTAATAACCCAAGAGATGTTGCAGAAACGGTGAGCGATAAGTCAAAGCTCCCTGAAAAATTAAAATCAATGGGCATACCCCACCCTGAGACAGAATCAATAGACAGGGCAGAAGGTTTAAGGTTCCCGCTTATGATGAAACCCAAGTTTGGCTCAGGGGGTATGCGTAACTTGATTATAAGAAACGAGGAGGAACTGGCACTTTTCAAAGAAAGAAGCGATGTCAGTGAGTTCATAGCTCAGGAATTCCTGGAAGGTATTCCCTGCAGCGCATCTCTAATAAGCAATGGAGATGATGCGGTCGTGGTTGCGATAAATGAGCAGTTGATAGGGGTTCCCTGGCTTACAAGATTATCGTTTGCTTACTGCGGCAATATCACACCCTTTGATACAAAATACCATAATGAAATGATACACTATTCAAAGCAGATAGCTTTGGAATTCGGGCTTATTGGCTCAAACGGCGTGGATTTCATTTTGACTGAAGAAGGTATCACTGTTATCGAGGTGAATCCGCGCTTCCAGGGGAGCATGGACACCGTGGAGCTATCATGCGGGATAAACATTTTCGATGCGCACATAAAATCCTTTGCCGGGGAACTTCCAGTATTAAAAGAACCATCATGTTATGCAGCAAAGACCATTGTGTATGCAAATAATAAAGTCGTGATAAACAGCAGAATCTCAGATATGCTCAAGAAATGCATGGATAAGGGGAGAGCGGCTGATATTCCGCAGCCGGGGTCGGTAATTCATCCTGATGAACCCATAACGTCAATGCTCGCAACCGCCAAAACCCGCTCATTGGTTTCAGAAAAGTCACGCAGAATCTCACGCAGTGTCAAAAATATGTCGGAAGCTTAAAGTCTTATAAAAACAAGAAAGGTACGGTGATATTCTGGTTGATTTAAATGACCCTGTTATTAAAGGCTATCTAATAAATCTCGTAGGGGAGGAAGGTTTCAAGGTTGTAAAGAATATGCCCAAAGGCGAGGTTACGGATGAAAAGATCGCAGAGGCTACGGGAGTTCTGCTGAATATTGTCCGAAGAACGCTGTTCATATTATATGAGAACAGGCTTGCAGTGTATCGCAGGGAAAGGGATACGGATAGTGGCTGGCTAACGTATTTATGGAAGCTCGATCTTGGCAATCTTGAAAGCCAGCTTGGGCTTGAATCTAAAAAGCTGCTTAGAAATCTCAAGGCAAAGCTTGAATTCGAGCAGGACAAGGTGTTCTATATATGTGAAAAGCAGGATGGGCGTTTTCTTTTTGAACAGGCGGCTGAATTGGAATTCATATGTCCGATTTGTGGCGGGGAATTAAGGTATCAGGAGAATGCCTCTATGATAAACGCCTTGAAAAAAAGAATAGTTGAACTTGAAAAAATGACATCTGGTGCATGAACGAAAAGGATGCAATAGCTCTGCTCGTTAAATGCGGCTGTCCCTGCGATGTAATTGAGCATTGTAGAACCGTGGCAGAATATGCCAGGAAAATTGCAGGCAACATCAAGAAATGTGCAGAAAAGAAAGGACAATCAATAAATATCGATATAGACGCTGTTTTCCTTGGGGGCTTGCTCCATGATATAGGCAGGTCAAGAACCCATGGAATAGATCATGCGGTTGCAGGTAGAAAGATAGCAATAGAAAACGGCTTGAGCGATAAACTCGTGAATATTATAGAAAGGCACATTGGCGCTGGAATTACCGGGGAAGAGGCACAGCTTCTTGGGCTTCCGGCAAAGGATTACCTCCCAGTCACGCTTGAAGAGAAAATAGTTGCACATGCGGACAATCTTGTTTTCGGCTCGAAAGTCGGCACGCTGGATGAACTTGTTTTGAGTTTGAGAAAGAGACGGCTTGATGAGAGGATAATCAGGCGAATTATAAAATTAAATGACGAGATTTGTGCTATGATGTGCTAGTTTCTACTTAAAACACTTTTGATAATATCCACATATTCTTCTTTTAATGAGTACACTATGGGTGTTTTATAGGATTCCTTATAGGCGTGGAGAATCCCGAGTTTTGAGTGGATGTATCCTAATGTTGAAGCAACCGCACTGTAGGAAACCTTGAATTTGCGGTTGAGTTCATGGTACAATAGGTCTACAGTTACTCTCTTCAATTTTAGCAATATATCGATTATGGATTTCCTGATGCCGTCTATGTCAAGCTCAAGATACATCTCAAGGCGCCTTTTTATTTTAAGCCTGAGAGACTCCATCGTATCACCTTGGTTTATGTAAAAATCCTTTTTTATAATATATATACTTTTCTACAATTAATTTTAAATGGATAAATTTACAGTTTGTCATAATTGAAGAAACTCAAGCCATGGTTTGCGAATTTCTGGAAGTTTTATGTGCGATTAATATTCACTGCCGCGAAAGTATAATTAATTACCGAAGCTTTTAAATGGAAACCAACCTTAAAAGCTTCCCCATGCCTCGGTGGCTCAGCCTGGCAGAGCGAGAGATTTGTAATCTCTAGGTCGGGGGTTCAAATCCCTCCCGGGGCTTATGATTCTTGTTTTGATAGATTAAAAATATAAACGTTAAAAAACAAGATGTGTTTAAATGCTCACCAGAATAATCACTGAAGGCACAACAAGAGTAGAAGTGCCAATCCCGGATGAAACCTCAAGTTTCCCGCCGTCTTCGGCAGCAGTCTTCTACAATCCTGCAATGAAGTTGAACAGGGATATCACTGTAGCGGCAGTAGCATGCTTTGCAAAAGCTGCCCCTGATTACACATACCTTGATGCACTCTCAGCATCAGGCATCAGGGGAATTCGGATAGCAAAGGAAACAGGTATTGGCGCTACAATGAGCGACTGGGGAGATACTTCTTTTGAACTGATAAGGAAAAATATAGAACTCAATAACCTCTCCAACTGCACAGCCATAAAAAGAAACGCCAATGTGGTGATGCTGGACAATAGTTTTGACATCATCGACCTTGACCCTTTCGGAAGCCCAGCGCCTTTTCTGGATGCTGCATGCCGCTCGGCAAAGAAACTCCTGTGCATCACAGCAACGGATACCGCACCTCTGTGCGGCGCGCACAAGAAGGCTGGTATAAGGAACTATGCTGCTGTTCCTCTCAAGACCGAGTATTATCCTGAGATGGGAGTTCGTGTCCTCATGGGCGCGGTGGCAAGGACGCTGGCGAAACATGATAAAGCGATGATGCCTTTACTCTCTTATGCTTCTGCGCATTATTTCAGAATATTCGCAGCAGTTAAAAAAAGCATAGAAGATGCAGATGATTGTTTGAAGAAAGTAGGCTTTGTATCCCACTGTTTTAACTGCGGTGCGAGGGAATGGAAATACGGGCTTGCAGTCCACTTACCTGAGAAATGCCCTGTGTGCAGGCATGCAACCTCGCTTGCAGGACCTCTGTGGCTTGGCAGGCTTCACGAGCATGGGTTTTGTGAGGAGCTACTTGGCGAGATCGAAAAACGTGAATTTAAGGAATCTTTGAAACTGATCGCCGCATGCAGGGATGAGCTTGATATACCGACGCATTACGATTATCACAGGCTCTGCAAGTCGCTCGGGATTACTGCGATGCCTACGGATGAGCTTGTTCTGGCTCTGAGGGGGAGGGGTTTTCGGGCTTCTCGAACGCATTTTTCTGGGATTTCGTTCAAGACGGATGCGGGTGTGGATGAGATAAAAAAGACGGTTTTAGAACTAGCACGCAGAATATGAGAGTTCATCATCCCAATTTTTCATTCCGGATAAAAATTGTTATTCCTCAAGAGCCAATCCTTCTATCCCTTCAAAATGATCTTTATTACTGGTAAGAAGTTTGTATCCGTTCTGCAGGGCAATAGCCCCTATGAGTAAGTCCCTGATTTCTATCATTTTGCCCTTTGCTCTTCTTTCCGCAAATATCCTCCCCGCGGTTTCCATGCTCTCTTCCCTCGTATGTAGAAGCGTCAAGGTCTTAAGAAGTCCTTTTGTTGATGAGATGTTCCGCGTCTTATCTCTGGAATTGTATGCGCCGAAGTACAGTTCAAAAGCATTTATATCAGTAGTCGCAAGCTCTTCTTTTTTTTCAAGCCCTCGTATTTTGCCGACCGCCTGTTCCTTATCCCTGAGCAGGTCGATCAGAACATCGGTATCTATTACAATTGCCATCGTTTCCAGCTTTCCTTTAATTCTTTTTTGATTTCGAGAAGCTCCTTTTCATCCATTTTCCATCCGCCAGCGAACTGGCTTGGTTTGTTTTTTATGCTCTTCAGCAAATGCCTTAATGCTTCGTCAATAGACACCGGTCTTTTTAATTCCTTCATCAACTCCCCTACTATGACGTTTATATTCTCGTAGGTTTCATCCCTGATTTTTATAGTTTTGAATGACACTTTTACCACCTTATCTACATGGTTTCAGTAGATTAAATAGTTTTTCTTGTGGTATTAAAAACCTTTCTGGGATACGCCTTAACTGAAAAGTTACTGCGAATAATCCAGAAATACCATAAATTAAATAACACTGCAACCAATTAAGCCAGAGAACATGCCCAAGGTAAAACTCACAGACACAACCCTTCGAGACGCCCACCAATCCCTCGTCGCAACACGCATGCGGACAGGAGATATGCTTCCCATTGCAGAGAAGATGGACGAGGTCGGCTTTTTTTCACTTGAGGTGTGGGGTGGGGCAACATTCGATTCATGCATACGTTTTCTGAACGAAGACCCATGGGACAGGCTCCGGGCGCTTAAAAAGGCAATCAAGAAAACCCCGCTGCAAATGCTGCTCCGCGGGCAGAACCTCGTTGGATACAGGCATTATTCGGACGATATAGTGATTAAGTTCGTGGAGCATGCCGCCGAGAGCGGAATTGAAATTTTCAGGATTTTCGATGCGGTGAACGATATAAGGAACATGGAAGTTTCAATTAAAACTGCAAAGCATGCGGGTGCCCATGTCCAGGGCACGGTATGCTATACCATAAGCCCAGTGCATCCCATTCCACTTTATGTCAGCCTGGCGAAGCAGCTTGAGGAAATGGGATGCGACTCGCTCTGCATAAAAGACATGGCAGGTCTGATCTCGCCGCAGAATGCATCTGACCTTGTATTGGCTTTGAAAGAAGAAATCGGTATTCCTGTTGACCTGCATTCCCACTGCACGAGCGGCATGGCTCCGATGAGCTATCTTTTTGCATGCGAGGCTGGAGTGGATATACTCGATACAGCATTTTCGCCTTTTGCATGGGGAACATCGCAGCCTCCTACGGAAACCATTGTTGCAGCGCTGCATGGAACGCCCTACGATACAGGTCTTGACCTTTTTCTGCTAACAGAGGTTAAGAAATACTTCGAGGAAATAAAGGAAAAATACCGTGGCATACTTGACCCCATCTCGGAGAAGATAGACACCAATGTTCTCAAATACCAGATTCCGGGAGGCATGCTCTCCAACCTCGTATCGCAGTTAAAGGAACAGAACGCGCTTGACAAGTACGAAGACGTACTTGCCGAGATGCCGAGGGTGAGGGAGGAGCTTGGATATCCCCCTCTCGTCACGCCCACAAGCCAGATAGTGGGCACGCAGGCTGTGCTGAACGTGCTCATGGGAGAGAGGTACAAGGTCGTGCCGAAGGAGGTAAAGGACTACGTAAAAGGCTTATACGGAAGAACACCTGCTCCTATAAGCAAGGAAATTATCACAAAAATACTGGGGGATGAAAAACCCATCACCTGCCGTCCTGCCGACCTGTTACCGCCCGAGCTTGAGAGGATAACGAAAGAGGCAAACGAGCTTGGAATAGTAAAAAAGCCTGAGGATATCCTTACGTATGCCCTGTATCCTGCAATAGCCCCTAAGTTTTTGAGGGGTGAAATAAAAGAAGAAATACTTCTTGCCCCAAGACCGAACAATAGCAAGGCTGCGCCGCTGCCCACTGAGTTCAAGGTGGAGGTTGATGGCGATGTATTCGATGTCAAAATCGTTTCCACAGGAGGAATGGTTGTCAGGCATGCAGAGGAAGAACGCCCGAAAACCATGGACGGTGCAATTACTGCAAGCATGCAGGGCATGGTCTTGAAGATAAAGGTCAAAAAAGGCGACCCTGTCGCCAAGGGCGATGTGGTAATGGTGCTTGAAGCCATGAAGATGGAGAACAATATCCATGCCCCCCATGCGGGTGCTGTGAAGGAGATACTTGTTAAGGAAGGAAGCACCGTGAGCGCAGGGGATGCGTTGATGATCATCGGGTGAGACATGTTCAGGAAAGTGCTAATTGCAAATCGGGGTGAAATCGCAATCCGCGTGATGCGTGCGTGCAGGGAGCTTGAGGTGAAGACCGTTGCGGTTTATAGCGAGGTGGATAAGAACGCCCTGTTTGCAAAGTATGCGGATGAAGCCTGTTATATAGGTCCTGCTCCCCCAAGCCAAAGTTACCTGAATATGGATAACATCCTTGATGTGGCGTACAGAACAGGAGCAGAAGGGATTCACCCTGGCTATGGTTTTCTTGCAGAGAACCCCGAGTTTGCGGCAAGATGCGAGAAAGAAGGTATAAAATTCATAGGACCGAGCAGCAGGGCTATTGAAAGAGTTGGCAGCAAGATCGAGGCAAAAAAGACGATGAGGGTTTCTGGCATTCCTGTGATACCTGGAAGCGAGAACGGTATAACTGATTTTGATGAGGCTATGGATGTTGCAGAAAGCATTGGTTATCCTGTAATTATAAAAGCTTCGGCAGGCGGCGGGGGTATCGGGATGAAAGTGGTATGGAAAAAAGAGGAACTCAAAGAGACCATAGAATCCACGCGAAGGGTGGCAAAATCCTCATTCGGAGATGCCACGGTGTTCATTGAAAAATATCTTGATGAGCCGCGGCATATAGAATTCCAGATTTTAGCTGATCGCTATGGCAATATCATCCATGTTGGCGACCGCGAGTGCTCCATCCAGCGGAGGCACCAGAAGCTGATTGAAGAGTCCCCCTCACCTGTAATGACGCCCGAATTGAGGGAAAGGATGGGCAGCGATGCGGTCAGGGCGGCAGCGGCAGTTGATTATACCAATGCTGGCACCATCGAGTTCCTTTATTCGAAAGGCAATTACTATTTTCTTGAGATGAACACACGCTTGCAGGTTGAGCACCCGATAACCGAGGTGGTGACAGGCGTGGATCTTGCGAAGGAGCAGTTGAGGATCGCCTCTGGCGAGCGGTTGAGCTATGCCCAGGAGGATATACAGCAGAAAGGCTGGGCGATCGAATGCCGGCTCAATGCCGAAGACCCTCTCAATAACTTCACGCCTTCGCCAGGTAAATTGAGAAGATACCGCTCATCGGGAGGACCGGGAGTGCGCGTAGACAGCGGCGTTCATACAGGATATACCATAACACCGTTCTACGATTCATTAATATCCAAGCTCACCGTGTGGGGAAGGAACAGGGACGAAGCCATAGCAAGAATGAAACGGGCATTATACGAATATATCATCGTGGGCGTAACCACGAACATACCTTTCCACAAAGCCGTGATGAACAACGAGTATTTCAGGCGCGGTGAACTGACAACACATTTCATAGAGGACCACAATATCATAGCCGAGGTCGGGAAAATTGTGGAGGCGGAGAAGGAGAAAGGCGCAACGCTTGCCTCGGCTCTTGGCGTTGAGGATAAGAAAGTGGCGGCAATCACTGCTGCAGTCGGGGCTTATATAAAGGCAAAAGGGGAAGTTGAATGAATTTAAAAAACAGAGTGCTTTCGAAACTCATCGAAAGTAAAGGTAAGCCTGTTTCAGGTGAGAAACTTGCAGAAGAGCTTTCAATTTCAAGGTCGGCTGTGTGGAAGCATATTCAGGCATTGAGGGACGAGGGATACACGATTGATTCTTCCACGAAGCTTGGATATTCGCTTACCAGTGTGCCTGACCTGTTAACGCCGGGTGAGATTAAAGCAGGACTCAGAACAAGCGTGATAGGAAAGGAGATTTTATATTTCAAGGAGACGGAAAGCACAAATATCATAGCCCGGGAGATGGCAGGTTCGGTTGAAGAAGGGAATGTGGTGATAGCAGAATCCCAGACCGGCGGGCGAGGAAGGCTGGGAAGGAAATGGATTTCGCCTGAAGGGGGAATATGGCTTTCCATTATTCTTAAGCCAAAAATACAGCCGGTTTATGCGCCAAGGATAACGATTCTTGCAGGCGTGTCTGTGGCAAAAACAATACGCAGCCTTGGACTTCCAGCAAAGATAAAATGGCCCAATGATGTTCTGATTAACGGAAAGAAGGTATGCGGCATTCTCACCGAGATCGAGGCTGAAACGGACATGATAGACTTCTGCGTTGTGGGCATCGGTATAGATGCTAACGTGGATACCGAATCCTTCCCAGAGGAATTCCGGGAGAGTTCCACTTCGCTGAAAAAGGAACTGGGGCATGAGATAAATCGCGTTGAGTTGGTGCAGAAGTTACTTTCTGAGTTCGAGGCTCTTTATACGAGATTCCAGGAAGAGGATTTCCTGTCCATACTTGAGGAGTGGAGAAATATGTCGGCAACTATCGGAGAGTGGGTAAAGATTACAACCCAGGCAAGGACGGTATATGGCGAAGTTATAGGTGTCGATAACGAAGGGGCTTTGATTCTTGAAACAAGCGATGGGAAACTTGAGAAGATTGTGGCAGGGAACTGCGAGCATCTGAGGCGGCCCTGAAGATATGAAAAATCAAATTCTTGTTGCTTTTATTCTTATAATATCTATACTTCTCGCAGGTTGTGTGCAGAATCCTTTTAAGGGCAAGGATATTGCCTTTGACCTCAAGCCAGCCGAGCTTACGATGAAGGATAATGAGACCTCAAGCCTGATGATTCATGTAGCCAATAACGGGAAATCCATCATACATCCGGTCGTCCGCTTCAGCATGAACTCCTCGGATAAGTCTTATTTAAATTTCAGCCCCGGAAGTTACGACCTTGGTAACCTGCGCCCTGGTGAGGATTCGGGATACAGGATTGTTGACCTGAAAGCGCATGTTGCGGCAGGCATAGAAACGAAGTATCAGGTCAGGGCAGAGGTTGCAAACAACGGAAGTGTGGTTGATAGCAAGGATATTCTCATAACGGTAACGAGGTAGATGCATGCACGAGTTAAGTACGAAATTAAAGCAGCTTGAAACAGGATACAGTGGAAAAGAATTCCGTGCTCTCGTCGATGCGGTGAAAAAAGAGAGGATTAAGGATGATGGACTGCTGGCGCAGATAGAAAACATAAGCCGGCAAAGGTTCATGAAGAAGGTCTCTTTTGCGCTCAGCATCCCTGTTGGAAACGCGCTGGCTGGCATTATCACAGTTGCCGCATTGATTCTTGCTTTCACGACAGGCTCGGACTGGATGCTCTATCTTAGCGCGGTTATACTGCTTGCAACCCTGCATCCGCTCTCGCATTATGTGACGGGAAGTCTTTTTAATATAAGGTTCACGCACTACTATCTCGATGGTCCAGCGAGAATCGAGCCCACGCTGAGGATAGATTATGCTTCGTATCTCAAGGCTTCTGGCAAAAAAAGGGCGATCATGCATGCTTCCGGTGTTGCAGGCACGATTATAGCGACGCTCATTGTTGCTTTTATTGCTCTGAATAAAGGTGCTAACGCTGCTGCTTTCTATCTTTTTATCTTCTTTTTATTGCTGGTAGTCTTTGAGCTTCTGACCTCTACAAAGAGCGGGGATTTGATGCGGGCAATGAGGGAATATAGGTACGGGTGAAACGCAGGTCTTCACGCAAGCTTGCTCCACACCTTCTCATAAAACCCGCCTTCTCTGGTCTTCACGAACCTTGCAGGCTTATCCGCTTTCGTGATGAGTATCTTATCGCTCTCGCTTATCTTCCTTGAATACTGCCCGTCTATCACGATTACAGCCTCCTTTTTGGGCAGGGTTAATTCCACCCTTATCTCGCTCTTTGCAGGCACAACCCATGGTCGAGCGGATAATTTGAAAGGCGCAAGCGGTACTATCACAGTCCCGTCCACATGAGGGTCAACTATCGGACCTCCTGCACTCATGGCATAGGCTGTCGAACCAGTTGATGTGGCGAACACCACGCCGTCTGCGCGAAGCTCCTCAAGCCGGCTTTTATCCACGAAAATTTTATACGAAAGCATCTTGGCAGGGCTTGCAGTAATAATTACAACTTCATTGGTAGCAGGCGGCAGGTTTTCATCATTGATTTTGATCGAAAGGCGTGAGCGCTCCTCCACTTCAAAGCCCAAAAGAACTTTATCAATAACCTCCAGCGCGTTTTCAGGAGCCACGTCCACAAGAAAGCCGATGGTTCCCATATTAATCCCAAGCACAGGAAGCGGGTCATCCATTTTCTGAATTCCCCGAAGCACAGTACCATCGCCGCCGATGGAAATTATGAATTCTGCGCCTTTACTCCTCATCTGGGCAACTGGCGTGCCTTTTTCATTGATTTTTTCTGCTGTCCTTGGGTCGATTAACACGTAAGCTTTTGATTTCAGGTAAGTCGCAATGTCCCTGACAAGGGCTATTACGTCATCCCTGTCGCATCTTGAGATTATCCCGATTTTTTTCATGTAAGCACCTACACAAGTTCAAGCAATTCATCATGGACAGTGCCGTTGCTGGCAACCATATTTAACCTCTGTTTCACATCAAGCGGGGTGGAAAGCGGTTTTCCTTTTCCGTCCGTTACCCTGCCTCCAGCTTCCTCCACAATCAGTTTCGAAGCTGCTATATCGGTAACCCTGAGCATGCTTCGCATATCAATAAAGGCATCGAAAATCCCGGAAGCGATGTAGCAGAGTTCAAGCGCCGCACACCCGAATACCCTTACCCTTCTCACATTGTGGTTATTGATTGCGACTGCATGAGGGCGGTGGCAGTACGATATCACGCTTAGAAGGGGAATCTCGGAAAGAGAGGAGACATGTATTCTCTGGGTCTTCAGGAATGCGCCCTTCCCCTTCTCCGCTGTATATACATCCCCGTTAACAAGGTTTCTCACGTATCCATACCTGATATCGGATAAATCAGAGCTTCCGATTGCAACAGGCACACAGAAAAAAGGGATGTTGTTCACCGCATTGAAGGTGCCGTCTATGGGGTCAAGCACAAATGTAAACTCTGGTTTGCTGCCGATTACTTTCTCACCCAGCTCCTCGCTCACAAGCCTCATCGACCTTCCGTCTGCCTCAAGCACAGAAAGTGCTGCATTCTCAGCCACTTCGTCTATTTTTTCAGTTGGCGTTCCATCCGCTCCAATTCTAAGTATTACGCCAGCTTCTGGTTTTCCAACAAGCCCCGAAACAGCCTCCTGGATAGCTTCTGCAACATCATTGCACAGTTCATAAAATTGTGATGTCATTTTCAGGCTTTTTAGGCTGGGAACAGTAAAAAGCTTTATCTATGCCAATTTCCTGTGCTTCAGGATATACTCTGATTGTCTCTTCTTTATCTGCATATATTCCACATCAGAGAGACCTGTGGCTTCAAGAGCCCCGTCGCGGAGGAAGCAGGGTTTGGTGATCTTGCAGCACCATGTCATGCTCCCGAAACACGTACCTTCCCCGTATTCGATTGGCGTATTTCTTGCAAAATCGGTTTTGAGCTTCATGAACTCCTCTGCACTTATTCCAGCCTGTTTCAGTGCACCGTGCAAGGCACAGGGTTTTACCGGGAGGCAGCAGAAGGCAAGCGCTCTCAGGTCGCCACCTGCGCAGATGTGCTTTGGTGCATTATACCAGCCCGTCATAGCCTGGAAAGAAGAGACCTCAAAAACGAGCTGGTCGATGATTCCGGGATTCGAAAGCGCAGCGCGTGCCACTGATACCATATCAGCCCCGTGCGAGAACATCTCCTTTGCGCTTTCAAAATCCACAACCGAGTTGTTGCCTATGATGAATAAACCCGTTGAATTGCGAACACGTCTTATAACCCTGATATCAGCACCTTCGGGAGACATGGCATCTATGTGGATGATATCGGCACCAGCCTTCTCGATAGCCACTGCAAGTTCAACATCATTCACCACATTTGCCCTTGTTTTAACCGAGAGCACTACCCCTGTCTTTTTTATCTCCTTTATGTAATCGCAAAGCCTTTTTGCGTCTTTTAATAACGCTTCCCCCGCGCCGAGTTCTGTCATTTCAGGCTGCCGACAGTGCGCATTTATTTCAAGCAAGGCATCGAATTTTTTAGCAAGATTCGCCGCTTCGACATAGGGCGAAAGTGTTGCCGCTCTTACATTGATTGCTATCGTGGTACCTATTGCGGCTTCAAGCTCTTTCTTCAGGAATTCCATGGGTTCTTCGGATACGAACTCTGACCTTCCGCGGGCTATCTCTTTCCGTGCTGCATCGTTTGTCTGCTTATCCAGATTATAGCCGCCGAGGATAACCAGTCCTGCATTCCTGAATCTGGAGGCGAATTTACTGTCGGTTATTCCAGCCATGGGAGCAAGAGCAATGGGGTTCCTGGGGGATGCATAACCGATTTTAATGCCAAATAAACTTTCCATTAAAACAGTTCCTCTTTTTTGCCTTCTGTTATCTGAATCTTTATGAACCTTACGCTGAAGCTGAAACGATTTCATAAGCTTTTTATATCAATAATCCTTTTTTAAGCCAAAATTACAGGAGGTCAAAGGTCTTGGATGAAATTCTTGATAACTACTTACCTGTAGTGCTTCTTACGATTATCGGCGTTGTATTCGTGGCAATCTCTTTATTCATGTCCAGGATGGTAAGACCAAGTGATAAAACCAGGGAAAAACTATCCACATACGAATGCGCAGAAGTGCCGATAGGCGATGCAAGAATACATTATAATATCCAGTATTATCTGCTTGTGATTGTTTTCCTGATATTCGATGTGGAGGTTCTTTTCCTATACCCGTGGGCTGTACAGTTCAAAAAACTCGGGGCTCTTGGCTTTTTTGAGATGGTTATCTTTATTGAAGTCCTCGTTATCGGTCTGGCTTATGCCTGGAGAAAGGGGGCTTTAGAGTGGATCCAGTAACCATTGACACCACAAAGATCAAACCTGTAGCGAGGAAGCCGCCAACGACAGCGCTTGAGAAACTGGAAGATACAGGTATGGTAGGCACACTCCTTGCCGCAAGAGAAAGAAAGGGAATGATTCTTCTAACAACAGTTGATCAGGTAATAAACTGGGGGCGACTGAGCTCTCTCTGGCCTGTGCAATCCGGTCTTGCCTGCTGCGCTATCGAAATGATGGCAGTTGTTATGGCGCACCATGATATTGCGCGCTTCGGCATGGAAATCTTCCGAGCCAGCCCGAGACAGGCAGACCTCATGTTTGTTGCAGGCACAGTGACAAAAAGAATGGCACCGCGCGTGAAACAATTATATGAGATGATGCCAGACCCCAAATGGGTTATCTCAGTTGGCAGTTGTGCAAACACAGGCGGACCATATCATGAATCATATTCTGTTTTGAAAGGCGTGGATTTAATCATACCAGTGGATGTGTATATTCCTGGTTGTCCTCCCAGACCTGAGGCATGGATATACGCGGTTATCCAGCTTCGTGAGAAAATCAAGAATGAGGGATATGGTGCGAAATGGGGGCTTAAGAAGTGAGCGCTCTTGATGAATTAAAAAATGCATTTCCCTCTGCAGTCGTAGGCACAGGCATGCAGGTCGACAAGCCGCTTGCGATTATTAGGAAAGAGGAGCTATTGAATGTTGCTGGAAAAGTGAAGGAAATGGGTTTTGACCATCTTTCCGTGATAACGGGGATTGATTATAGGGATCATTTTGAGGTTGTATATAATTTCTTTTCCTGGGATAAAAAAGAGAACCTTGTGTTAAAAGTCGTTCTTGACCATGAAAACCCGGAGGTGGACTCGCTAACCTCGCTCTGGAAAGGGGCTGACTGGCTTGAGCGGGAAACCTATGACCTTGTTGGAATTAAATTCACAGGTCATCCGAATCTTTCCAGAATACTGCTGCCTGAGGGCTGGATGGGACATCCGCTCAGAAAGGATTATGATATGAAAACAGAGCAGTTCGTTACCATAGGAGAGGACGGCGAGGACATAGTGAGTACGGACGGTGGGAAGCTGTTGAGGCGTTGAAATGGAAACTGACGAGCTTATAATTAATTTGGGTCCTGTGCATCCGAGCACGCACGGTGTGCTGCGCTTCAAATTGAGGATGGATGGTGAGATAATCAAGGATTGCAGGATTGTTCTTGGTTATCTCCATCGAGGAACAGAAAAACTCGGGGAGATGAAAACATATCTTCAGTTCGTCCCTTATACAGACAGGCTGGATTATATCTCAGCCATGCCCAACAACTATGCTTTTGTAAAAGCCGTTGAGGAGCTTTCTGGAATAGAGGTTCCCCTTCGTGCTGAGTACATCCGCGTTCTTGTCATGGAATTGAACAGGATAGTGAACCATATCGTATCCATTGGTTCCCTTCTTCTTGACCTTGGGGCAACCACCATGATAATGTGGGGCTTCCGCGAAAGGGAGAATGCGCTCCAGTTATTCGAGATGCTGTGTGGAGCGAGGATGACGTTCAATTATATCAAGCCAGGCGGGGTGAGGGAGGACATTCCAGAGGGCTTCATCCCGAAGCTCAACGGGTTCATAGATGACATGGAAAAGCGCATAGTGGATTATGAGCAGTTGATCAACGATAATGAAATATTCCTCATGAGGATGAAAAAAATCGGGGTAATAAGCGCGAAGGATGCAGTAAACTACGGCATGACAGGTCCTGCGCTTCGGGGTTCAGGTGTAAATTATGACATAAGGAAGTACGAGCCATATTCGATATATCCCGACCTTGATTTCAGGGTATGCGTACATAGCGAAGGCGATAGCTATGCTCGATATATGGTCAGGATAGATGAGATGAAGGAAAGCCTACATATCCTTCGCCAGGTAGTGGATACCATGCCCAAGGCAGAAGTGGTCAGCAGCCCGAAATATGGAATAGCCCCTATGACGGGCACACCTTCCACGGTCATGACGTATTTCCCGCGAATTTTTACCCCGCCTCCGGGAGAAATTTACAGCAGGATTGAGGCGCCGAAGGGAGAGCTTGGATTTTACATCGTGAGCGACGGCACGACCAAGCCTTATAGAGTTAAAATACGCTCCCCTTCTTTCTGCAATCTTACCGCTATTCCCGAGATGGTGAAGGGACTCAAGATTCCCGACCTGATAGCCGCCTTTGGAACCATTGATGTAGTGCTTGGCGATGTGGACAGGTGATAGGATGAACGCCTATGAACTTATAGTAAATATTTTAACTGCACTTGGTGTTTACCAGCCTGTATTAAACGTATTCAAGGCATACGGAGCGGAGTATGTCTTAAAAGTAATAATCGTTTTCGTGGAGATAGCTGTGCTGATGGGTTTTGTACTTATCACTGTTATGTTCCTGACATGGATGGAGCGTAAGGTTGTTGCCATGGTGCAGGTCAGGTACGGACCAATGGTAACAGGGCCGAGGGGACTTCTTCAGCCTGTCATGGATGGGATAAAGCTCCTCGGAAAGGAAGATATCATACCTGCAAATGCTGACAGATGGCTGTTCACGCTTGCGCCTTTTATAGTATTTATCCCCGCGATTCTGGTATTTGTTCCCATTCCCTTCGGGGATTACCTTATCATCTCTGACCTCAGGGTTGGGCTTCTGTATATCATTGCGATTTCCGCGGTCTCGCCCGTTGCCATTCTGCTTGCAGGATGGGCGTCCAATAATAAATATTCGTTGCTCGGGGCTATGAGGGCTGTAGCCCAGGATATCAGCTACACAATACCGCTGGCTTTAGCTGCGATAGCAGTGGTTCTGTTCACAGGCTCCCTGAGCACAGTCGATATAGTAAATGCGCAGAGCGGAACCTGGTTCGGGATAATTCCGAAGTGGTTCATATTCCTTCAGCCGCTTGGGTTTATTTTATTCCTTATAGCTTCCATTGCTGAAATGGGGCGAATACCCTTTGACTTCCAGGAATCTGAATCAGAGCTTGTCGCAGGTTTTTTTATAGAGTACAGCGGGATGAAATTTGCCATGTTCTTCCTTGCAGAATATGCCCATTTATTCGCAGTCTCGGCAATTGTAGTCACGCTATTCCTCGGAGGCTGGAACGGTCCGATGCCTCCTTTTTTACCGGCTTTCGCAGTTCCACTCGTCTCGCTTGTATATTTCCTGATTAAAACCTATGCTGTGATATTCTTCGCAATGTGGCTTCGTGGCACGGTACCAAGGGTGCGAATCGACCAGCTTCTCGCTCTTGGATGGAAAATCATGGTGCCTTTAGCATTGTTGAACCTTCTGGTAACAGGTCTCCTCGTGACTATTCTCGCGAACGGGGTGATCTGATTGGCATGGATAACCAGGAGATGGACAATGAGCGGTATAATAAAGGGGCTCATCGTCACCCTGAAACATGTCCTGCACATCGGGAATAGACCCACAGTCACAATTCAATACCCTTATGAGCGCATGAAGCTCTCGCCGAGGTTCAGGGGTTTGCATGCAGTGGATGAGAATGCCTGCATAGGCTGCGGGATATGCGAGGTGAACTGCCCGAACGGTACGATTACCATAGTGAAATACGGCACGCGGTGGTTTCCGCAGTTCAATATAGGTATGTGCATGTTCTGTGCGCTCTGCGTTGATGTATGTCCAATGAATGCCATTAAAATGACAGGCAACTATGAGCTTGCGGATTATACAAGGGAGAGCCTGATATACACGCCTGAGCGGCTCCTCTTCAGTAAAGAGGTGAAACAGTGATCTCGGATATCGTATTTTTGGTCATCTCACTTGTCACCATTCTTTCCTCCATCATGGTGGTACAGGCTAAAAAATTGGTCCACAGTGCAGTGTATCTTGCAGGAACTCTCATTGGCACAGCCGGGCTTTTCCTTCTTCTTGAGGCAGAGTTCATCGCATGGATACAGGTGCTTGTCTATGTCGGGGCGGTTATCACGCTCATATTGTTCACCATAATGTTGACAAGAAAGGGAGAGGAGGAATAAAATGCCGAACAAGCTCGCCAATCTATTGGTCGCACTGCTTTTATTCGCAGTACTGTTCATAGCAATCGACAATAGTTACACCGAACTTGCTGCAAAAAATGAGGTAATCCCTATCAGTATCGGGGATATTGCAGGGGGGTCTGATATCAGGTACGGAATATTCAGCGATTTTATTTTCCCTTTTGAGCTGCTTTCACTGCTATTACTTGCAGCACTAATCGGCGCACTTTATATAGCGAAAAAGGAGGCTTAGGATGCTTTATTCGTATCTTCTTGTTTCAGCAATAATATTTACAATAGGTTCATACGGAATCATCACGCAGAGAAGCGGGATTAAAATCCTGATGTGCATCGAGCTCCTTTTGAACTCCGCAAACCTCAACCTTGTGGCATTTTCAAGCTACAACGGCAATGCCTCCGGACAGGTATTCGCTGCGTTCTCAATCGCCATAGCTGCAGCGGAAGCAGCCATAGGTTTTGCAATATTAGTTGCATTATTCAGAGTGCGGGATACCATCAATCTCGATAATATCGATATCCTGAGGTGGTAATATGTTCAGCGAATATGCAGCTTTAATTGTTTTATTGCCCGTGATTGGTTTTGTGTTAACGCTTTTCCTCGGCAAGAAGCTCCCTTCTGGCGGGGCTTATATTCCGATCGCTGCAATCCTTGGATCGTTTGTCATCTCGCTTGGGATTTTTTTTGAGATATATCCCGACAAGGTAATCCAGTACTCCTGGAACTGGTTTTCAGGCATGAACCTCGGCATACTGATAGACCCTCTTGCAATCGTGATGCTCCTGATGGTTTCTTTCGTGAGCCTTCTTATACACATATATGCAGTGGGATACATGGCGCATGACCCTGCAAAACCCCGTTATTTCGCCGAGACCTCGCTGTTTACGGCAGCAATGCTTGCTGTTGTTCTCTCGGACAACGTACTCCAGTTCTTCATAGCATGGGAGATTGTCGGGCTCTGCTCATATCTTCTCATTGGTTTCTGGTACCACAAGCCCTCGGCTGCAGCCGCTGCAAAAAAGGCTTTCCTTGTAACAAGGGTTGGAGACGTGCTTTTCCTTGCAGGAATAGTGCTGCTCTATGTCAATATGAGCCAGATTATTGCATCCAATGCGTTCACGTTGCCGCAAGGTAATTTCATTCTCCAGTTCAAATCCATGTTCGAGGCAATACCGCTTATTGACAAAACACAGTTGACCTATATCACATTACTTTTCTTCGGGGGCGCAGTCGGTAAGAGCGGTCAGTTCCCCCTGCATGGCTGGCTTCCCGATGCCATGGAAGGTCCCACGACGGTATCGGCTTTGATTCATGCAGCCACGATGGTGACCGCGGGTGTTTACCTTGTTGCCAGGACTTTCCCCATGTTTGCGGCATCACCGGATTCGCTTCTTGTGGTAGCTTATATAGGCGGGTTTACAGCACTGTTCGCCGGCACGATGG
>CAYXIP010000014.1:0-27373 GCA_964465515.1 uncultured Candidatus Methanoperedens sp.
CCTTTGCAGGAGGTCTTGAGCCTGTACGTTCGCTCGATTCTGTGCTGGACAAGCCTGAACTTGATTACATACCATTTATCTACACCACCAGATACATTTCTCCGCGCCCCAGCGATCCGAGTAATATTCTGCTTACAGAAATTGACGCAAAGAGATGGGATTATCGCGTACAGGGTACGTCAAAGATTCAGAAGTTTCCTGAAATAAAAACCGATAATTATCCAGACGGTTTTGAGGTAAAACGAGCTTCAAACGAGAAGGACCCGCATGTAACCAACGGTGGAACGAAACTGGTTTTTGTATCGCAAAAACCTTGTCTGGAGGATTTATCCCTATGCCCGTATACATATGATAGCTATCGGAATATACTATTTACTTCCACCATCAATGCGATTTACACTATTCCACTCGATGCTCCGGCAGACGCACAACCTACACGGCTGACGCCGGCCAACACAAATTTCAACTCCATTAATCCTATGTGGTCATGGGACGAGAAGAAAATTGTTTTTTCCGCCGGACCGATTCGAATATCGAAACGGACGGAGTCATTGGATGTTAATGGATTAATTCCTGAACAAAAGCCTTACCAGATATACGTGATGAACAATGACGGTACAGGCATCACTCAGCTTACCTTCGATAAGGATCCCAGCGTATCAAACGGACAGCCTGCGTGGTCGCCTGATAATAAGCAAATTGTGTATGTTTCCACCCGGACAGGGAATAACGAATTGTGGATCATGAACTCCGACGGGTCAGGGAATAAACAACTGACAAATAACCCTGGCAGTAATGAAAGCGGCCCAAGATTCTCTCCTGACGGGCGGCAGATTGTATTTGAGTCGGACAGGGATGGAGATTACGAAATCTTTGTAATGGATCGCGATGGAAGCAACGTAAAGCAGCTTACCCACAATGACATAGACGATATAGAGGCTACATGGGCGCATAATGGTCTCGACATCGTTTACAGTAGCGATAATGAAAGCGGGGTCGACATCATTTACAGTCCCGATGGTGAATACGAGATTAAGATAAGAAGATTCAGATTGATGGAATTAAATTCAGTGACAGGGAAAAAGGTGCGTGATTTTGGTGATTTCGCCGATGCTGCCAGGTATGATAACCCGGTCTGGGCAGCCACCAATTATATACTAGTCCCAACTAAAGAGGCAATCGGAGAAGGAAAAGCCACCAGAGAAGGATATGTTACTGCCAAAGGAGGAGATGCCCGTACTGCAACAGCCAATCCACCGGTGCAGGGTTCCTATTTAATACTTGAGTTGCCCCAAAGACCGACATCAGGGTCATCGTCAGGGTCTTCTTCTGATTCCTGGTGCAGCCAGCCCGGACAAGGGTGCGACGTGTCCGCGTATGTCAACCGCATAGCAGGTGAGGCAGGTATAAGTAATTATGTAATGCCATCTTCAGGGGATTGATAATAGGGCTGGACATGAAACTCGTGCATCCAAGTTGAATTCTGCATGATGAATAAAGTGAAACTTGCCTGCGGATTGATATTACTGCTTGTCCTCAGTTCAGGGTGCGTTGATAAAAAAGCTGCTCCTTTCGGAAACCAATCAGCTCCAGAAGCGACCCCGATGGAAACAAAAGCACCTTCAACTGCTAAATTTTCTCTGGCGAGCCAAGTATTCAAGGAAGGAGAGAACATACCAACAAAGTACACGTGTGATGGGAAAGATGTTTCTCCGCCCCTCTCCTGGGGGTCGCCAGATGCGGGTACAAAATCGCTGGCTTTAATAATGGACGACCCGGATGCCCCTGGAGGGGTTTTCACGCACTGGGTTCTGTTCAACCTTCCTGCCAATATTACAAGCCTGCCTGAGGGCGTACCAAAGCTCGACAGGCTTGAGAGCGGAGGCATCCAGGGGGTGAACGATTTCGGCGAGAAGGGCTACAGCGGTCCATGTCCGCCTGCCGGGAAGTCCCATACATACAGGTTCATCCTTTATGCTCTGGATGCAGAACTTATTCTGAAACCTGGAGCCACTAAAGAGGAAGTGCTGAAAGCGATGGAGGGACATGTTCTTGGAAAGGTAGGGCTTGATGGAAAATACCGAACGCAGTAGGAGACGAAACGCAATCTCAAGAACATTTGGGAACCGAACTGGATAGCTCTTGTAGCTCTCTGACTGAATAAACCTATCTGGGGTTTAAAGAATAAAAGATCTCAGTACACGTACAGATTCCCGTACGGTCGATGCGACAGCGGCACCAACTTCATGAACTTACCGCTCATCACTTCATTAAAATCAAACCCGAAATACTCGCAGTATTCCTTGAGAAAAGAGCTGATGAGCTTCGTATCCTCCTCATTCAGTTCAAGGCAGCTCACTTCCTTTCCGAGATGATAGGGATCGACCTTTCCCCGGATATATATCACGCCGCCGTGCATGCCCGTTCCAACATAGTCGCCTACAATCGGGCTCTTTCCGTTCAAGCCCAGCAGTATCATTATTCCGCCTGCCATGTACTCGCCATAAAAATCGCCTGCAGTGCCGCCAGTTATGATCACAGGTATCTGCTTTTTATATTCCTTCATGTGTATGCCCACGCGGTAGCCCGCATCACCTTTTATGTAAACCTTGCCTCCCCTCATGCCGTAGCCGATGATGTCTCCGGCGCTGCCGTGGATTATTATCTCCCCTGCATTCATGGTGTTGGCAATGCCGTCCTGCGCATTCGCATTGACGATAATCCTTGGCCCGTTCATGAAGGCACCGAGGTCGTTCCCAGGTGTGCCATTGATGGTGATTTTTACGTTCTCGTTCAACCCGTCGCCTATGTACCTCTGCCCGCCAACGCTGTCAAGCTCGAACTCCTTTTCGCCTTTTGCAACAGCCTCACGGATGGTCTTGTTCAACTGCCGGAAATGCATGCCTTTTGCTTCTATTCTCATAAAGCTCACTGTCCTATTCCCGCATGTTTGATCCCAAGTATGTCAAGCGTCTCCTGTGGGAGCCCAACACCGCGTAATCTTTCGCGGCTTCCACGCAGCGACTCGACCGCGTTTAAGCCAAGAGAGCCCAGCACTTCCTGAATCTCATGACCCCATGCAGTGAGAAGGTTGCACAGGCGGTCTGCCGCAGCTTCGGGATTCAGGCGGCGCACAAGCTCGGGCTTCTGCGTGGCTATGCCCCATGCGCAATTTCCAGTATAGCACTTCTGGCATACGCGGCAGCCCATTGCGATGAGTGCAGCCGTGCCTATGACGCAGGCATCTGCGCCAAGCGCTATGGCTTTCACAACGTCCGCGCTCTGCCTGATGCTTCCGCCGACGAGAATGCTTGCCCTGTTTCGAATGCCTTCCTGCCTCAACCGGTCGTCTACGGCTGCAAGCGCCAGTTCGATTGGTATTCCTACATGGTCTCTCATAATCACGGGAGCTGACCCTGTTCCTCCTCGGAATCCATCTATCATCACTATGTCTGCGCCCGCTCTCACAATTCCGCTTGCGATTGCAGCAACATTGTGCACAGCCGCAATCTTCACGGAAACTGGTTTCTTGTAATCCGTCGCCTCCTTTATGGCATAGATCAGCTGGGAAAGGTCTTCTATCGAGTATATATCGTGATGTGGAGCTGGGGACAGCGCATCCGTTCCAACGGGTATCATTCTTGTTTTTGAGATATCCTCTCCAACCTTTTCACCTGGCAGATGTCCTCCTATGCCCGGTTTTGCACCCTGCCCTATCTTGATTTCCACGATTGCGCAGTTGTTCAGGTATTTGCTCGTTACGCCGAACCTGCCAGAGGCAACCTGCACGATTATCCTGTCCGTGTACGATGAAAGGTCTTCATGCAAGCCCCCTTCGCCTGTATTCATCAGGGTTCCCATGCGCTTAGCTGCCATGGCAAGGGCTTTGTGGGCGTTCAGGCTTATTGCACCGTAGGACATGGCAGCGAATACTACGGGTATGTCCAGTTTCACCTGCGGTGCAAACTCGGTTTCAAGCTCCCCATCGAACTCCAGAGCCTCGGGCTTGGCTCCAAGGTACGTGCGCAACTCCATCGGCTCGCGCAGCGGGTCAATCGAAGGGTTGGTCACTTGGCAGGCGTCTATCAGCATGTGATCCCAGTATATGGGATAAGGTCTGGGATTCCCCATGCCTGTGAGCAGTATTCCCCCGCTCTCAGCCTGCTTTAATATATTCTTCCTGATTTCAGGCGTCCAGTTATAGCCGTACTTATAGTCAAGCGGGTTCTCGGTAATGGTAATTGCGCCTTCTGGGCAGAATGTTGCACACCTGTGACATGCCACGCATAACCTGTGGTTGGGTGTGACCTTATCCTTGAATTCAATGGCGCTGAAGCTGCAGTTTATCACACAGCGCTTACACCTCCGGCACCTCTCGTGGTCAATGTTTACGGTGAATTCTGCAGGAAGCTGGGATTCCATTATTCCACCTCAGACCTGAGAGTACCGATAACAGGTGTGCCCGCTTTGGGACTCCATACCTCATCGAGGTCTGGAGCTATTTCTCTTATTGCCGATTCCTCGCTTGCTAAGTAGAGCATATCGTCCTTTCGTGCAGCGGTCATGGGGCGAAGCTTTATCCTGTCGTTCAAGCCTATCATGCCGTTGCTGTGACCCAGGATTATGCTGAAGGGGCCGTTCAAGAGCGTACTTCCATACACCTGCCTTATAGCCGTGGATATCTTCTTTTGCTCAGGCTCCATGCGGTCTACATCCTTCCAGAAGGGCGAAGCAAGTGCAGCTACCGCTTTTTCTATGGAAAGCTTATGTCTTCTGACAAGCAGGTCAAAAAGATATGCTATGACCTCTGTATCAGTGCGCAGTTCGAGTTTGTACCCGAACATCTCAAGGTAGCGCTTGTTAATTCCGTACGATGAAATCTCGCCGTTGTGCACCACAGACCAGTCAAGGAGCGTAAAAGGATGAGCCCCTCCCCACCATCCGGGGGTATTCGTGGGGAATCTGCCGTGGGCAGTCCAGATATATGCGCTGTAATCCTCCAATCTATAAAATTTGCCGATATCTTCGGGATATCCCACGCCTTTGAAGGCGCCCATGTTCTTTCCGCTCGATGCCACGAATGCACCTTCGATCTCTGAGTTTATCCTCATGACAATCTCCATGACATAATCCCGCTCTGAGAGGGACTCAAGCCTGTTCTCAGGTACCTCAAGGAAGTATCTCCAGAGTATTGGAGGGTTTGATACCCCGTTTTCCTTACGCGTGGGAATTGGTTCGTCCTTATCAACGTTGAAAACATCCTTGAAGAATTCCTCTGTGGCTTCCTTGGCTGCCATGTTATCGTACATCATGTGGAAAGCATACTGGTGTTTTCGTTTCGGATAAATACCATAGGCTGCGAAACCTCCACCAAGCCCGTTTGAGCGGTCGTGCATGCAGGCGATAGATTTCAGTATCACACTTCCGCCAATGCATCTGCCTTCTTCGCTCATCAATCCTGAGATCGCACATCCGGAGGGAATTCCATCACACTTCATTTTCTTCTCCTATTGTATCCAATAATTTTTTTAATTCCTCGCCCCCGCTCTTCGGAGGCTCGGGAAGTTTGAGTTTCTTCCTCACAGATGTAGGCTCACCCAGTCTCCCATCCTTCCTGAACATCTCGATACTTGCTGTAAAGCCTTTCGGACCCTTTCCTTTTTCAAGGGCAAGATGTTTCAGTTTATCAAATATCTTGTTCATTCCCATTTTCTGAGGACAGAGTTCATAGCATGTATAGCAATCCACGCACCGCCATATATTATGGGAATCGATGACAGCCGGAAGTTCGCCCGACAGCAGCCTGCCTATAATCTCGTTGGGATTAAATTCTGGGGTTATCTTTACAACAGGGCAGTCGTTGACGCAAGCTCCGCACTCGTAGCATTTGCGGACAGACGGCAGGTCAAATACCTCTTTGAGCGTCTTTAGGTATTTGTATCTTGAATCCCACTTTGCGAGGAATTCAGCAGCATCTATCCTGTGCATGTCCATTCCTAATTCCTCTGGCGAGAAGCCCATGGCAAGACCCAGTAATTCGGGATAATAAAGCACGGGCACATGGAGTTTTTCTCCGCTTTTCTGCATCAGGTATTGCCTGGAATCGTATTGCATGAAGCACGAAGGGCATGTCAGTGCAATGCCATCTGCCTTTTTTGTGACCTCAAGCAGCTTCATTCTTGCAAGGGCTGTGGCTTCATCAGGTTCATCTGCGGTATTCAGATTTCCGCCGCAGCATAACATCTTGGTATCGTATTCTATGCTCTTTGCTCCGAGGGCTTCTATAAGGGCATCGAACTTCCTGGGTTTATTTGGGTCATCAAAGAATATGGAAGAGCTTGGGCGGAGCATGTGGCATCCTGCATGCGCTGCGAGCTTCATGCCGTCAAATGGCTTGATGATGTGCTGTTTTATTTTGGCGATGCCGATTTCATCATGCAGTACTTCGACAAGATGCTTTACCTCTATGTTTCCCTTATATTCCAGGCCAGCAGAGGATAATATGTTATTCACCTGTTCGCAAAGAGCAGGATCAACCCTCAGTTCAACTTCAACGGATTTCAGTGTGCTGTAACAGCCGTTGCAGGGAACAAGTAAATCGTGCCCGGCTTTTTCTGCGATAGCCAGGTTTCTGGCTGCTGTGACGTACCATGCAAAGTCTCCAAGTGGCTTGATTATGCTTTTTGTGGGACAGCAGGTCGCTCCTGGAAGGTCGTGCAGAACGCAGCCGAGCTTGGATAAAACGAGCCTCGTTGACTTTTCCATAAAGGGAAAACGTGCCGGGATGATGCAACCTAAGAATAACGTATATTCTGGCATTTTTTTCTCTCGTTGGGGAAGCCGACGATAGCTCCAATAGTATTTAAAATTAACTCCGAAATATGTATCTTACTGACGGTATTCTATAATACTGCTGACTGAAATACTTTTCCTGAGCATACGAAAATGTAATCCATTTACAAAAACTAACCAAAATTAATAAATACCTCAAAAAACAACTTTCTTATCCACATGGGAGGAGGATTGAATGGAAACTTTACAAGCAACCGGGACTGTTCGTGGCGTTTATTTCAGCCTGGGAACAACTCCGGCTACCAGTGATCCAAGATTCGACTGTGCGGCAGCCGTTATTGGTCTTTTCAACCAGGCAAAGAAAACTGTTCATGTTGCCATCTATTCGTTGACAGAACCAAGTATTGTCAATGCGATGATTGCGGCAAATAAACGGGGTGTGAAGGTAGCGGTCGTTGCAGACGCAACCGAGAGTAAGAATGCGAATCAAGCGGCTATGATTAAACAACTCACGCAGGCAGGGGTGGATGTTCGCCTCGCTGTTCGCCAGACGGCTTTGATGCATAACAAGGTGGGTATCTTCGACGGTCAGACGGTCTGTACAGGAAGCTTCAACTGGACGACCAACGCAGAGAAGCACAATGATGAAAATCTGCTGGTGGCAGACGGTTCGGATCTGGCAGCAGCTTATGAAAAATATGTCTTCCAGCGGATTCTTCAGAATGAAACACTGATTAGAGTGAAATAATCAAGCTTTAAAAAAATTAAAAGGAGTGGAAACTATGCCAGAACAAAAAATTGCTTCAGAAGAAAAAAAAGAAAATTTTGTAAAATTGCATTATTTTTAAAGTGCAAGGCTTTTCGAACCACAATGTTTTTAAAGTAATTCATACAATGTTAGTAGTACATGCATGGATGAAACATCCATGCAAATGATCATCCAAAGAAGAGTAGTTAGGATTAGAGATCACAATTATATGGTGGTCACAAACAGTAATTGTGGCCTGATATACCAATGTTACTTGTCATTTCCGGTTCAAGATGCATGAGCAGACTGAAACCATTATACATTTAGTTTCAGGATAAAGACATCAAACATAGCCTTGTCTTGAACCCATGAAACTCTTTTTCTAACACTGTTCTTAGGAGGCAATACATATGCAAAATTCAGATACCACAAAATATATTATTCATGCTACAATAAAAGCAGATGGAGTCATAGAACGACCAGATGTTGTTGGGGCGATCTTCGGACAGACAGAAGGTCTAATAGGCAGCGACCTTGACCTTCGGGAATTGCAGAAGAGCGGGAGAATAGGAAGGCTTGAGGTCAATATTAAATCAAACATGGGTAAATCAACCGGTACCATAGAAATCCCATCAAGTCTTGATAAGGTTGAAACAGCAGTCCTTGCTGCCAGCCTTGAAACCATAGACAGGATAGGCCCATGCATCTCAAACATCAGTGTGTCAAAAATAGAGGATGTAAGGACTTCAAAAAGAAAACAGGTAGTAGACCGGGCAAAGCAGATTCTCACTGCAATGTTCGATGAGATGCTCCCTGAGAGCCAGGAAATCGTAGATGAAGTGAGGCAGTCTGTAAGAATAGAGGAGATGACAACGTATGGAAGAGATAATATCCCGATGGGACCCAATGTGCTCGATTCGGATGCCATAATCGTGGTTGAGGGTCGTGCGGACGTGCTGAATCTCCTTCGTTATGGTATCAAGAACTCCATCGCAGTTGGCGGTACCAACGTGCCCCAGGCAGTGATGGATTTATGCAGGAAAAAAACGGTTACGGCTTTTACCGACGGCGACAGAGGGGGGGAGTTGATTATTAAAGAACTTCTCCAGGTTGCGGACATAGATTACATTGCGCGCGCCCCCGACGGGAAAGGAGTTGAAGAGCTTGTCCAGAAAGAGATTGTGAAATCGTTAAGGCAGAAAATACCTGTTGAACAGGCGCTTGATTATTACCAGGTGGGCAAGAAAAGAAGAGTTGCCATAGTGGCGGCAACACGGAAAAAGACAGCCGGAAAGGGCGAATCTCTGGTTTCTGAAGAGCTTGAGCTGAAACCAGCCAAGGAAGAGCTTGCGGAGTTTGAAGCGGTAGAGGCTGAAAAACATGCAACAAGGGAAGAGCCGAAAGAGGAAAAAGAGATTAAAGAAAGTCCTTTCCAGGAACATATAGCTCAATTGAAGGGCACGCTTAGCGCGAGGTTAATCGATGAACAGAATAACATCATAAACGAGGTGCCTGTGCGCGATTTAGCATCTGCATTAAAGGACTCAAACGGCAATATCAAAAGCGTGGTATTCGATGGGGTGATAACCCAGAGAATCGTGGATATTGCAGCAGAGAAAGGAATAGAAACCATGATAGGTGCAAAATTGGGAAACCTGGTGAAAACCCCTGTTTCGATGCATATAGAAACATCAAGCGAATTATAATAAGATGTGGGTTAAACCTCATCCTGATTTCAGCCCAGAAAGACCTCTGTTCGTATGCATCCTCGCGAACACTGAGACAGCCAAGATCCCGAATATATCAGCAGCAGGCAAATCACCGCAGCTTACAGACTATACCCCTGCAGCGGATGCCGAGCTTGTGGAAACAGGCAACGCCATAAGTATCAGCGAGCCAGCAATGACACCTTCTGGCGCTCCGACGCCTGCTGTTTTAACGAGGGCATCGATACTGCTCACAGGGATTCCATGTCTTTTTATCAACTGTGGGCTTCGCATTCGTCCAAGGGTGCCTGCCATTGATATCAACGCCCAGCCTGGCGGGGATATACGAGCGGCAAATGCTGTTGCAGATGCTCTGGATATCTATAAAAAATCCCAGGCGCTTGGAAAAAAGCTCTCTAAACTTTCAGATTTTGTAATAATAGGCGAAAGTGTCCCTGGGGGAACAACCACAGCCCTTGGAGTGATGAAGGCGCTGGGGTATGATGGAAAAGTTTCCTCCAGTTTCCCTCAAAACCCCCTTGCCCTTAAAAACTCGGTTGTATCTCAGGGTATGAAAAATGCAGGAATAACATTCGGAAGTTTAAGAAATAAGCCGCTCAGTGCAGTCGAGTGCCTTGGCGACCCGATGATGGCAGCAGCGGCAGGACTCGTGGACGGGCTTGAAGCAAAGACCGTGCTTGCAGGAGGAACGCAGATGGTCTCTGTGCTTGGCATAATTAAACATCTTGCGTTGTCGCGGGATGTTTCCATCGCCACCACAACTTACGTTGCCGAAGACCCGAGCGCCAATTTCAGGGAAATGACAGATATCATGGGATATCAGGCTTTCACAGCCGACCCTGGCTTTGGAAATTCGAGGTTTTCGGGTCTTCGGATGTACGAGAGAGGGGATGTGAAGGAAGGAGTGGGTGCTGGAGGCGCCATGTTCGCCTCTGCAATGGCGGGTTTTTCGCAGAAGGAATTCAGGGAAAAAACCGAGGAAGTGTGCGAGAGTATTTTCGGCGTTATTTCATAATATCCTTATCGATATTCGCCACGAGCTTCTTCATTTTATTGTACCATGCGCCTATGTTCCCCTGAACCATCTCTTTCATCTTCGAAGGAGAGAGGGCAATATACTCGTAGTAGTAGCCGCCTGCGCTGATTGTTTTTGTCTCGCGATGCACAAGCCCGCATGCCATCAGACTCTGGAGCGATCTGTAAGCCGTGCTCCGCTCTCTTTTTAAAAGCTCCCCGATGCGCTCTGCCGTCATCGGTCCTTTTGTAACCAGTAGCTTGTAAGCCTCAATGTCAATGTTCTTTATCCCCAGGATGCACTTTGCCATATCCTCGCATTCGAAATCCCCCCGAATCATTTCTGGAATTGACCTTGGCATAATAATTGATGTTTTGCAGAATATATACAAAACCTATCTATACCCATATGAGCATAAATAGCTTATCTAATGAGTGGCGGAATAACAGTACTCGGGTGCATGAAATGCGGAAAGTGCGACAGTGCATGTGATAACGGAGCGCTATCCCGCATCGACGGTATTGCAAGGATAAATCATGATAAGTGCACGCAGTGTATGCGCTGCGTTATAGTTTGCCCGAATAAAGCCCTCAGGTTTCTTGATTAAGGCTCAATATTTAACCAAAACACACCTTAAAGTATCTGCAACCCAGGCAGAATTCAGCCTTCCATTCTCCTATAATTCCAGGTAATTTAGCAGAAATGGTTTTCCATGAAACAACCTCGCCTGGTTTATACCCAAGAAGTCTCAGGGCTTCTTTATCCTGAAAAAGGATTTCTTCATTGGTATAATCATCATTCGCGCATTTATTCGCTATCAGATATGGGCATTTTTTGCAAACCTCATCGGGTCCTGCTACCACTTCCACTTTTTGTTTCCCGATGACTGAATTAATGTTCTCAATAAAATCCTCTGAATAGCCCTCTCCCCTGAAGAAATTAAGGCATATCAGGTGATGCCCTCGTAGTTTTGCTTTCTGTGCTTGCATTTACTCATACCTGCATCCCAATCCTATTAATTTTTACGCAGGATTTTAGAAACTTTTAATTAACAGGGCGTACTCAACACTGGTTATGAGTGAAGCCCTCAGAACCGACCTTTACCAGCTCACCATGATGCAGGCATACTGGAAGTCGGGGCATAATCCTGAGGCAACCTTCGACTATTTCGTAAGGAAAATACCCTTCGGCTCATACCTTGTAACAGCAGGCTTGAGCTATGTTCTGGATTATATCGAGAGCCTGGGCTTTGAGGATGACGATCTTGAATACCTGAGAACTCAGGACTTTGATAAGGATTTTCTGGATTTCCTCCGCGACTTTAAATTCACAGGCGACATCCTTGCCATGCCAGAAGGGAGCATTGCTTTTCCTCTTGAACCGATAATCAGGGTAACAGCTCCCATAATCGAAGCCCAGCTTGTGGAGACCTTCATACTCAACAAGATGAACTTCTCAACGTTGATAGCCACAAAAGCCTCGCGCGTGGTGCATGCCGCGAGAAGAAGGGCGATTGCTGAGTTCGGCTTGCGAAGGGCGCAGGGCGACGGGCATCTTGAGGCTACACGCGCAACGTACATAGGCGGGTGTGCCTCCACATCCAATGTGCTTGCAGGCATGAAACTTGGAATCCCGGTTTCAGGTACGATGGCACATTCATTCGTAACAAGCTTTGACCACGAGATAGACTCCTTCCGCGCATATGCAGGGGCTTTCCCAAAAAAATGTTTCCTTCTCATCGACACCTACAACAGCATAGAAGGAGCGAAAAAAGCGGTCATCGTGGGAAAGGAGCTTGAAAATAAAGGCGAGAAGCTGCTTGGGGTAAGGCTTGACAGCGGGGATCTAAGCGAACTCTCAAAGCGTGTCAGAGATATACTCGACGATGAAGGTCTTGGTTATGTGAAAATAGTGGCAAGCGGAGACCTCAATGAATGGAAAATACATGAACTCATGAAAAAAGGTGCAAAAATCGATATGTTCGGCGTAGGTACAGAGCTCATAACGGCAAGACCAACTCCTGCCCTTGATGGTATATACAAGCTCTCGGATGTTGTGGAAAAGGGAAAACATATTCCCAAGATGAAACTCTCTGAAGAAACGGTGAAAGCCACACTTCCCGGGAAAAAAATGGTCTGGCGCATCTTTGAAAACGGGAAATTCAAAAAGGATGTTATATCGCTGGAGGATGAAGTTTTTGATAATGCAGAGCCTTTGCTGGAAGAGGCTGTTAGAAACGGGAAAATCGTATGTGAAAGACCCACACTTTCGGAGATAAGACAGAAAGCGAATCAAAATTTTTCATGTTTACCTGATAGATACAGGAAACTTGAAGGCGCACCTGTGTATCCTGTTGAATTCAGCCAGGGATTGATAGCCCTTCGAAAAACCATTGTTAAGAAAATAAGAAAGGAAGAAATAAAAGCTTAAATGTGTATGGCAAAAAGAACTCCAAGGCTTGTTATAATAGGCAGCGGTTCAGGGGGTCTACCAATTGCGTCGGCGCTAAAAAAAATTGGTGCAAATTACGATATCACGGTATTTACCCGGGATACCGATATCGCTTATTCCCCATGCGGCGTCCCCTTTGTGCTTGGAGGCGATATCCCTTCTTTTGATAACCTTTTAATGGAAGAGATTGTGCATTATACAAGGATGGGCATAGAAATAAGGGCTGGAGCCGAGGTGACCCGGCTCGACACAGGCAACAACAGGATTTTTGTTGGTGATGAGGAGGTGAAGTATGAATTTCTTGTAATTGCAACCGGTATCATCCAATCCGATCCAGCTATTGAAGGTGGGGAACTTGGCGGGGTTTTCTCTGCGCATGTGAAAACCCTGAGAGCTGCGAGGGAACTGGAGGAGCATTTAAAAGGAGCAAGAAGTGCTGTCATACTTGGGTCGGGCTCGATTGATCTTGAAATGGCAGTGGCATGCCTGAAAAGAGGAATGAATGTCACGGTTGTAGAAGAGAGAGCCTGCTTACTTTCGGACTGGCTGGATGCTGAAATTGCAGAAGTTGTAAGAGCACACCTTGAAGCGCTTGGTATAAAGGTTATTACAGGGAAAAAAGCCATGAGAATCAAAGAGGTTGAGAACGTAAAGGTTGTCGACTTGGGAGACGAATCCATAGAAGCTGATGTTGTCTTCACTGGCACAACTTTTAAGCCAGATGTCAGGCTTGCAATGCAGGACGGAATCGAGGTTTCAGAGCACGGGATTGTGATAGATGAGGCATGCAGGGTAAAAAAGGGAGGGCGCATACTTGCGAACGTGTTTGCATCTGGAGCATGCGCGCAAACGGTTGATTTTGTCACAGGAAAAACTGATTTCTTTTACAGGGCATCCTCTTCGATTAAGAAATCACAGGTCATAGCAGACAGGCTGATGGGAAAGGAAAGTATTCTGAAACCCCAGGTCAATCCTGTGGTTACTGTGCTCGGAGGTCTTCACGTAGGATGCGTTGGCATCAACTCCCAGAAAGCCGCTTTACATGGCATCAGGGTCAAAGCCGGAAAAGCCATAGGCATGAGTAATTCAAGATATTATCCCGGCGGGAAGCCCGTACACATGAAGCTGCTTTTTGAGGAGGGCTCAAGAAAGTTAATCGGAGGGCAGATAGTATCCCAGGAACGTGGCGTCAAGGAAAGAATAGATGCACTTGGGATAGCTGTTTGCTGCGGACTGACCTCTGAAGAGCTTTTGGGGGTTGAAACCTCATACTCCCCTCCTGCTGCGCACCTTAGCGATGTGATGACAGATGCAGCAAGAGACATCAAAGGGAACAATGGAACTTGAAAAATACATCGGCTGCATGCTCGGCGCTGCCATAGGTGATGCGCTTGGGAAGCAGAACGAAGGGCAAAGCAGGGAGGATATTCTAAAGCGTGGATATGTGACTGATTATGGCAAAGCACAGGCAGGATGCCCTGGGGAAAAACTCAGAGCAGGTCAATATACGGATGATACTGAGCAAATGCTCGTTCTTGCGCAATCGCTTATCAGGTGCGATGGATTTGACGCCGGAGATTTCGCAACATCGATAGCAAAGTGGGGTGAGGATGTCCTGAACGACCCGGCAAGGAAATCGCTCGTGGGTCCTTCAAGTTCCCAGGCTTTGGCAAGATTGAATTCAGGGGCAAGCTGGAAAGAGTCAGGGAGCGATATTCCATCCTGCGGCTCTGCCATGAGGGTCGCGCCCATCGGGCTTTTCTATGATGAACTTTTGGATGTCGAGGAGAATGCAGCCCTTTCATCCATTCCCACGCACAGAAGCAAAGCTGCCGTTGCGGGCGCGGTGGCTGTGGCAGTCGGGGTAAGATGCGCAATTAACGGGATGGAGCGCTCTGAAATTGTAAATAAAACCTCTGCTATGGCATCAAATTATGATACGGGGCTTGGGAGACGGATTGAGCTTTCCTTCAGGTTAAGAAACGAGGAGCCAGGGGAAGCCTTTCTTAAGCTTGGAACTTCATGTCTTGTATATGAAACCGTGCCGAGCGCATTTTACTGTTTCCTGAGGCACTTTGAATCCCCTGAAAATGCAATAATTGAGGCTGTAGACGCAGGCGGGGATACGGATTCCATAGCATGCATTACGGGTGCATTGAGCGGGGCTCTACACGGCATCGGGTCTTTTCCAGAGAGATGGGTAAAAAGGCTTGAGAATAAGGAAAACATCGAGGAGCTTGCTTATATGATTTTTAAAAGTTCTCAAAAAAATTTAAAAGTATAACGAAAGGTTTATATACAACATTTAGCTATATATAATCCTTTCGCTGAGGAAAAAATTGAAAAGACTGGGAACTATTCTTCATACTATCGATAACCTGTTGATAGTCCGTGCTGATAGAACACTCAAAACAGGTGATTTATCTGAAAATTCAACGGTTGTCACAAAAAACATGAAGAAAATCGGAAGGATAAAAGAATTTTTCGGTCCGGTAAATGCTCCCTATATTTCCATCAAGATATTCAGAGAAACCAAAGGCTCTGAGCTTGCGAAGCTCAGAAACGAAAGAGTCTATCTGGCATAAAGGAATGATAAAATGGCAGAAATTGAGAAAGTTAAAGAAGTTGAGAAGACTGAACGCGAGAAGATAAGAGAAGGCATTAAACAAAAGAAGGAGAGAGAAAAACTCGGTCAGTTTGAGAAAGCAACCGTAGTGTGCCCGGAATGCGGGAGTCATACGCTTGTGCACGACTATGAGCGGGCAGAGCTTGTGTGCAACGAATGCGGGCTTGTGGTTG
Source organism: uncultured Candidatus Methanoperedens sp. (assembly GCA_964465515.1). Classification (GTDB taxonomy): domain Archaea; phylum Halobacteriota; class Methanosarcinia; order Methanosarcinales; family Methanoperedenaceae; genus Methanoperedens. The sequence goes on from CAYXIP010000014.1 coordinate 15,533, forward strand.
ATGCTGATTTTATAGATCAGGGACCAGAGTGGAGGGCTTTCGACCACGACCAGAGGATGAAGCGCTCACGTGTGGGCGCGCCCATGACCTACACCATCCACGATAAAGGGCTTTCCACGATGATAGACTGGCGGAACCGCGATTCGTACGGCAAATCCATATCATCCAAGAGCAGGGCGCAGCTCTACCGCCTGAGAAAATGGCAGAGAAGAATCAGGGTTAGCAACGCAACAGAGAGGAACCTTGCGTTTGCCCTCTCCGAGCTTGACAGGATGGCTTCGGCTCTTGGCTTGTCGCAGAACGTGAGGGAAACCGCAGCCGTTGTATACCGAAAGGCTGTTGATAAGAACCTCATACGCGGGAGGAGCATAGAGGGCGTGGCTGCAGCAGCGCTGTATTCGGCATGCAGGCAGTGCAATGTCCCCAGAACACTTGATGAAATAGGGGAAGTATCGAGGGTGAGCAGGAAGGAAATCGGCAGAACATACAGGTTTATCTCAAGGGAACTTGGGTTAAAATTAATCCCCACCTCGCCGATAGATTACGTTCCGCGCTTCTGCTCGGGATTGAACCTCCGCGGCGAAGTGCAGTCAAAGGCTGTTGAGATACTCAGGCAGGCTTCAGAAAAGGAGCTCACAAGCGGAAGAGGACCAACGGGCGTGGCTGCAGCAGCGATATACATTGCTTCAATCCTGTGCGGCGACAGGAGAACGCAGCGCGAGGTAGCAGAAGTGGCCGGAATCACCGAAGTGACGATACGGAACAGGTACAAGGAACTTGCAGAAGAGCTTGATATCGAAATAATACTTTAAGGCAATGTACGTCAAGGATTCAGTCATAGAAGCCCAGATTGAAAAAGACCTGGAAAAACAGCATGTGAAGGGCAGGATAAAGGAGATTGTGCACCAGATTCGCCATCGTGCAGAAAGCAAATGCCGGCATCCAGTACTTAAGAAAAGACTGAAAAAACTGAGAGGAGAATTAAAACTCCTCTCTGACTGATTTTTTTGAAATAAATGGAATTTGAGGAATGGGAGCCTGTTTATAAGGTAATCCTCAAGGACATGGGTTTTGAAAGGAATGAGGATGAGAGAGCAGCACTCCTTCTTTCCAAAATGCTTGAAACAAAAAGGAAAAAAAGCGAAGTTCTGGAAATAGATGCCCTTAGAAAAGCTATTAAAGGAAAGGATGTCCTTGTATGCGGGAAGGCGCCGAAACTTGTGGATGAGATCAAGGATGTTGAGCCTGAAAAATACGTGGTTGTCGCAGCAGATGGCGCCACCAGCGTTCTGATGAACGCCGGAATTACCCCGGACATCATTGTCACAGACCTTGACGGCAATATGGAGGACGAGGCAAGGGCAGGCGCCATAATGGTGGTGCATGCCCACGGCGATAATATGGATGCGCTGCGCAAAATAGTTCCGGAGCTAAAAAGGGTGATCGGGACAACGCAGTCAAAACCCCGCAAGTACGTCTATAATTTCGGCGGATTCACGGATGGGGACAGGAGTGTGTTCCTTGCAAAGGAGATGGGGGCGAGGTCGATAAGGTTAATCGGGTTTGATTTTAGGGATGTGAATGTACCCCCTCTTAAGAAGAAAAAGCTTGTATGGGCTGAGAAATTAATAAAAATGGTAATGGGTTAGCGGTTATGCAGTTCTTTCCTCACAGTTTGGATGAAGATTTTTGATTGAGGTTTACGCTCGGTGTAGTAATCATTCAGCTTTGATGCGCTTGACAAGCACAGGCCTTTCCTTGACGAGAATCCTGTGACCGCAGTAGGGACAGCGGATGCCGCTGTACTCGTAATCGATTTCAACCGGTCTTTTACACCTGGTGCATTTATAGACCATACCTCATTCCGCCGGTGCAACTTCGACTTTCTCGCCTTGGACAGCCCTCAGCACGGTGAGGTGCGCAGAGGTCTGGGGCACGAACGCCCCGCCTGCAAAAGTATGCAGACATTTGGTGCACTGCCATATACCTGTACCTTTTCTTTTCACTTTTTTAGCGCCACATTTTGAACACGTATATTCGGCATGCATTTTCTCTTCGATATCTGCCACAAGCTTTCGGCTCTTTGTGCCATATCTCACGCCGAATCTGCCCGCTGTTCTTGATTTCCTGCCTTTCGCTGTAATTTCAACCATGATTATATCTCCAGGAATTTTTCCCTTAGCTCTTTTGCCTTCTCAATTGCAATATCCACTATATAATTTATCTGTTCTGTGGTGAGGGGGTGTACGCCGCTTTTCTGCATCCCTGAAAGGCAGCCGTCCTGATTGGATATAACAGTAAGCTTCGTCCCTGATATGCTCTCTTCATTCAGCGAAGGGTCAAGCATTATCGCTCCTCCAACCTCGACTGCGGTCACAGCCACAGGTACGTCGCGAATGGGAACAGGCGAATCCTCGCCGAGATCGAAGCGCTTTGCAGGCAGTTTTGCGGTCATCAGCGCTGCTATGGAGCCAAGCGATGCTGCATCCATTATATTTCCCCCATCGTCGAGCACATGCACGTCTATGAAAACCATCCATACCTTTTCCCCTGGTGTCACGCAAAGCTTGCCAAGATCAATGGCTCCCGATTCACGGATGCCCCTATCAACGACCCTCGCAAGCTCGATGGCATCCTCTCTCGGAGGTCCTGATTCAAATACGGGTGAAGCTAAAGGTATAAGCTCAAGGTTGGTGATTATCACTCCCTGGTCGGGTGTATCGGGAAACGGTGCGCCGGGCTGGATTTTCACGCCTACTACAAGATGCGTGTCTCCAAGTTTTACGCGCGCAGACCCTTCAGCCTTGTCAATGACATTTGTATCGATTGTTATTTCCCTATACTGGTCAAACGCTCTTCCATCCTCCCTTTCGCCTTTCAACATAAGGCTGTAGATATAATCCTTGCGCAGTTCAGCCATTACCTCGTTACTCAAGGACATCACCCTCCATGTGCGAGGCATATTTTTCCATGAGCGCAGCTTTCTGCATCTCATGGATGGCAAGGCAGCCTGTCTTTGCCATCTCAAGCCCTTCCTTGAACTCTTCCTTGGTGAGATGCCCGTCCATCTGGAGAAGCGTGATCTTGCCGTCAGGCGTCATTGCAATGGGCATATCAGCCTGCCCGTAGTTGTCCTCATCCTTGTTCAGGTCAAGAACAAGCGTATTCTCGATCTTGCCAACTGCACACGCCGAGACAAGGCTTTTCATCGGTATGCCGGCATCAGCAAGAGCGATGGAAGCTGCGTTAATCCCAGCAGTTCTCGTGCCTGCATCTGCCTGCAGCACCTCCACAAAGATATCGATTGCAGAGCGCGGGAAATATTCCTGGAATATCACAGATTCAAGCGCCTCGCGGCTCACCTTTGACACCTCGATGCTGCGCCTGTCAGGACCAGGACGCTTGCGTTCCTCAACAGAGAACGATGCCATGTTGTACCTGTACCTCACGACGGCGCTGGTCGACTTCTGCTGGTGGCGGGGGTGAACCTCCCTCGGCCCATATACGGCAGCAATTACCTTGTTTCCCCCGAACTCAAAATAACACGAGCCGTCCGCTCTATTCAAAACGCCTACCTTGATTTTGATGGGTCTTAATTCATCCGGTTTTCTGCCATCAAGGCGGATACCGTTTTCTATCAACTTTTCTGGTTTAGTCATAAAATTCCTCTTATTTCTCCTTCTTTCTATTCCCCGAGGAGCTCGTCCAGAATTCCTCCAGGTTTTTCCTCTTGCTCTGCTTCCTGTTTTTCTTCCTTATGTTCCTCTTTCTTATGCTCTTCTGTCCTAATCTCTTCTTTAGCTTCTTTTTCAGGTTCTTTAGCCTGCACGCCTTTTTCTTCCTTTAAAAACCTGATAATCCTGTCGGTAAGACCTGAAATATGGGATTCCCTTTCGATCTTGGAGATTGCCTTTACAACCAGGTCCATATCCTTTTCCTTACCCGTCATCCATATCCTTCCGTTCTGCCCGATAAAGATATTGCAGTTTGTCTCGTTCTTCAGCATGGCAATCATGGAACCGCTCCTTCCTATCAATCGTGGCACCTTGGAAGGGGTGACCTCGATAATGCGCCCTTCCTTAATCTGCCTTAGCCTCTGGTCATTAAGCGTGAGTTCAACTTTCATATTGGCATCCACGTCCTTTACCAGTGCCATTACAGAATCCCCGACTGTAAGATATTTGGACATGTCCTGGCTCTCGATTCGTCTCGGGAATTCGGAGATGTGCAGCAAACCCTCGTAGGGCGAGCGGATATCCACAATCCAGTTCGAAAAAGTGACCTCGGTTATTATGCCTATAAGCATGTCACCCTGTCTTGGAATATATTTACCTGAAAGCGGGACTACTCTTATATGGTTTTTCAGTGACGCTATACCGAAGACGGATGAGAATACCTTACCATCCTCGACATACGTGCCCTCGTCTGCAAGGTTTACATCATCGGATAAAAATTCACCGGGTATTACAAGTTTTTTTTCCATTTCAATCACTTTAGAAATTTGGTCTCAGCGCTGCCTTTTGTCAGCTTGTTCAATAAGTTGTAAAGCTCATCCTGTCTCCCTGCGGGTATGGATATAACACCTATCCATGAACCGTCGTTCTGCCATTCCTGTTTTGTGAGGTTGCCAAAACCTGCAACACTGCCGTATGCTTTCGCTGCATATTCTGCCGGGAGTTTCACCGCAATCTTTACCTCTTCAAAACGGATAGGTATTATCGGTCTTATCGCTTTCATTGCGATATCGACCATTTCATCCACATCTTTCATGGGATCGATATGAATGCCAGCCTCATCCATGGCAGCTTCTATCCTTGCGGGAGGATGCGGGGCTTTTGTCTGCGGGTTTATGGCATTTTGGGCGATAATATTGATTACGCGCCGCTTTTTTTCCTCCTGTATCTTTTTCTTCTGCTCTGTCGTAAGGTGAAGCTCCCCTTCGCGGATGATTTTTTCTGCAATCTTAATCGCATCTGCTGTGCCGAAGGCATTGACCACGTCCTGCTCTGCAGGTCTGTCGCCGTTCTTTGCGTCGAGGAACACATCCTCAACTGCAAGGATGTTTTCAATTTTAACAGCCTCCCCTCTTTTAAAAGCCAGCGCTCCCTCAGGCTCCACAAAAACCTCAAAAGTCTTGCCGTGGGTCTTGAGTCGTGCGATTATTGACTCATCCAGAGCGACCATTATAGCTCACTCTTCAGTTTTCTTTTTCTTTTCCTTTCCCTTGGTTTCAGAAGCGTGCATCTTTACGACCTGCTCCACGTATGTCTCCACTTCTGAAGGAGCGAGCTTTCTGAATTTTCTGGTTGAGAGCTCGATTATCCCCACTTCGATGGTGGAGGCATTGAATACACCTTCTGCAGTGCTGTGAAGGGCATCGAGACCGAGAAGAATAGCCCCTTCCAGTGTAATATCATCGGTATATTTCTTCTCGAAGACTTCCATGGTCTCAGTCCTTCCTGAACCAATGCCAGTGGCTTTGTATTCAAGCAATGCTCCGCTTGGGTCGGTTTCAAAAAGCCTTGCCCTGTTGTCATCAACGCCCGCTATAAGGAGCGCTGTCCCAAAAGGTCTTACGCCGCCATACTGCGTATATGTCTGTTTGAAATCGCATATTTTCTTGGAAAGTACCTCTACGCCTATCGGTTCATCGTACGTGACCTTGTTGATCTGCGCTTCAACCCTTGCCCTGTCTATAAGGGCTCTGGCATCAGCCACAAGCCCAGATGTGGCTGCTCCTATGTGATCATCTATCTGGAATATCTTTTCAATGGATGCAGCTTCGAGGAGTTTGCTTGTAACCCTTTTATCCACCAATAATGCCACTCCGTCAGTCGCTTTCACCCCTACTGCCGTTGTTCCGCGCTTTACCGCTTCCCGTGCGTATTCTACCTGAAATAACCTTCCATCAGGGCTGAACACTGTTATAGCCCTGTCATATCCCATCTGTGGTGCCATTTGCATTTATATCATCTCCGTGTAAAAACCGTAATTCCTGAATTGTATCTTTTTTTTATTCTTTCTTCGGTTCTAACTCTTTAATGAGTGTCTTTTGTATAAACTTTTCCATCGCTCCTTTGATGGTTCCGGATATCCCAAGCACCAGAATGGAAACCCGGATTCCTTTTGCATTGTTAATGCAGGCAAGCGCAGCCCTCACTTGTGGTGTTTTTTCCCGTGAGCATCGAACAATCCCGTATCTTCCATCGAAGGCAACAAGCATGGGATTGATATGGCTGCATCCTGCATCGCCGAATAATGAACATGTAGAGTTTAAAATCTCGTAGATTAATTCCTGACGGTTTATTATCTGCTCTGATGCAACCTCAAAAGCAATGTACCGTTTCTTATCGCGAAGGGTGGGGAGGGTTTTCATGCTATTTCAATGCCCTCCTGTATATAATCAGGGGATTTTCTCCTCAGAATACCGAGCGGGGTTGCGCTCATAGCCTCAACTGCCTCCTTTTGTGTCATCCCGAAAAGCCCAGCAAGCGCTGCCATTTCCCTTGGTGAGCGAAGGTCGTAGATGGAATGGGCATTGCATGTGAGAATCATGGAAAGGTGATACTTCCTGGAATGGCGGAGGTTTCTTCTCATGAGCATCAATTCACGCACACGAGCTTCGCCTCTTAGATATATTAGGGTGCCGAGGTTAAAACCGATGGCAATTGAGTTATCACCTGCCGCTTTTGCAAGCACATTGTTGAACTCCTGCGGCTGTAAAAGTATATCAAGCCCTTCTATTTCCAATGCGGCACGATTCAGTTCTTCATTTCCGCCCAGCACAGTCAGTATCCCTGATTTATGCTTTTTTATTTCCTCCCTGATTCTCGAAGGTCTGCCTGAGACTTCAACGCCGCTGTAAATCGAAAAATTCTCAGGTAAAACCTCATTTTCTCCTATGGTTGAGTTGATTATGGCGATTCCTGAGTATCCATACCTTTTTGCCTCTAACGCCAGTTGGGTTATTGAGTGCGATGGGTCGGGATGGATATTAAGGTCATAAAATCTGGCATCAAAGAGCGACATTATCTGGCTTAATAATTCTCTGGTGTGATATAGTTATGCGATTTATGAGCGTTCATGCATAAAATATAAATCCTATGCCCCACTATTAGCCCTGCCCGCATGTGAGGGCTGCGCCGGCTCGATGCCGGGGCTAAAGCCATTGGAGGTATAAGATGGCTAAAAAGGAAGAACCAAAAGAAACAAAAGAAATCAAGAAAGAGGCTCCCAAGAAGGAAGCACCTAAAGAAGCGCCCAAAGAAGAGCCGAAGAAAGAGAAAAGAGAAGAGAAAAAGCACGAGGGGAAAGGGGAAGGAAAAGAGCATCCTAAGAAAGAGCGAAAAGGCGCTCCAAAAGAGGCAAAAAAGGAAGCTCCCAAGCCCAAAGAGGGCGAACCTGAGATAAGACACATCGTGCGCATCGCTGATACAGACCTTGACGGCAAAAGAAGCGTATCCTATGCGCTCACAGGAATAAAAGGGATCAGTCGCCGAATCGCAAAAATCCTTTCAGTCAACGCAGGGCTTGATCCGTATTCGACGCTCGGGTATCTCAAGGATGCAGAGATAGAGAAATTGCAATCATCTGTAGACGGCATAACCATGGTCATCCCTCCATGGATGGCGAACAAGCAGAACGATATAGCCTCTGGCGAGGACAGGCATCTCATCGGAACAGATGTGCTGCTCGGACTTAACGAAGACCTCAACCTGATGAAAAAGATGCGTTCATACAAAGGTATAAGGCATGAGCGCGGTCTCAGGGTGCGGGGCCAGCGCACTCGTTCGACTGGCAGGAAAGGCAGGACAGTCGGTGTAACACGGGCTCTCATTGCTGCAAAGGCAAAAGAGGCTAAGAAGGAAGCGGAAAAGAAAGAAGAGCCAAAAGCGGCTGAGCCGAAAGGAGCTGGTAAGTAATGGGATACCCTGGAAAAAATAGGAAATCATACGATACTCCAAAGCATCCATGGCAGGCAGCCAGGATGGAGCCCGAGGTCGAGCTTGTGAAGAGATACGGGCTTAGGAACAAAAGGGAGGTATGGAAAGCCCACAGCGCACTTAAAAAATACAGGGAGCTTGCAAGAAAACTGCTTGCTGAGAGCGCAAAAGGAAAGCTTTCAGGCCATGTGAAAACAGATGCGGACAATATCCTCAACAGGTTGAAACGATACGGCCTTTTGAAAACAGAAGCAGGGCTTGACGATATCCTCTCTCTTGAAGTGACCAATTTCCTTGAGAGGAGGCTCCAGACACAGGTTCATAAGCAGGGGCTTGCCAACACGGTAAAACAGGCAAGGCAGTTCATTGTGCACGGGCATATCGCTGTGGCTGGTAAGAAGGTCACAATACCGGGTTATCTTGTCCCGACAAATGAGGAGTTGTCCCTGGGTTATTACGGCGGCTCCGCGTTATCAAACGAATCCCATGTCTCAAGACCTGCACAGGTTGCCAAAGACGTGGTTGCAGAGGCGATAAGACCGGAAACAGAAGCAAATAATACCCCGCATTTAAATGCGGGGAATAAGGAGGCTTAACAATGGCAGCTGAGAAATGGGGCGTAGCCCATATATATTCCTCGTTTAACAATACCCTTATAACAGTTACCGATCTGACAGGAGCAGAGACTATAGCGAAGATAAGCGGAGGCATGGTTACAAAGGCAGACAGGGAGGAGAGTTCCCCTTACACAGCGATGCAGATGGCTACCCTGCTTGCAGACAAGATAAGGGATAAAGGAGTAACAGGCATCCATATAAAAGTAAGGGCACCTGGAGGTAACATGCAGCGAAGCCCTGGACCCGGGGCGCAGGCTGCCATCCGTGCATTTGCCCGCGCAGGCATAAAAATAGGACGCATCGAGGACGTGACGCCTATACCTCATGACGGTACAAAGCCCAAGAAAGGCAGGCGCGTGTAAAATGGATATAGATGTAATAGAATTGTCGGAGCGGAAAGCCAGGTTCGTTTTATCAGGCGTTTCAGCTTCGTTTGCCAATGCATTAAGGAGGAGCATCCTTGCAGAAGTGCCAGTACTTGCGATAGATGATGTCAATATTTATGAAAATACATCGGTTCTTTTCGATGAGCAGCTCTCCCTGAGGCTGGGAATGATTCCGCTGAAAACCGATATTAAATCGTTCAACCTTCCTGGTGAATGCACCTGCAAAGGCGAGGGATGTCCTTCATGCCAGGTCTCACTGACCCTGAGCGCAGAAGGTCCGAAGGTTGTATATTCAGGTGATATGGTGCCCACGGATCCGAAAGTCGTGCCTGCGGATGCAACCATACCCATCGTGGAACTCAAGGAGAAGCATAAGGTTGTGGTTGAGGCGATTGCGAAGCTTGGCATTGGCAGAAACCACAGCAAGTGGCAGGCAGGAGTGGCAAGCGGCTACAAGAACATGCCTGTCGTTACAATCGGAGACTGCGACAGTTGTGGAAAATGTGTGGAAGTTTGCCCCAGAGAAATCCTGAAATTGAACGGGAGCAAAGTAAAAGTTAAGGACATAATAGAATGTTCGTTGTGCAGGTTGTGCGAGGAAGCCTGTGAAATGGATTCTATCAAGGTGAGCTCAGACCCCGAATCCTTTGTGATGACATTTGAGACAACAGGCGCTCTTACTGCCTCTGAACTTGCACTTCTGGCTGCAAACAGCATCAAGAAAAGGGCAGAACAATTAAGTGAAATAATTGGTGCGCTTTGATAAGGACAAACTCTTTTATCACAAAGTGCCATTAGAATAACGAATGAGTTTTGCGGAGGTCGCCCAGACAGGTCAAAGGCGCCAGCTTGAGGGGCTGGTCTCGTAGGAGTTCGTGGGTTCGAATCCCATCCTCCGCACTTAAATTTTAACCGCAGATATCAAACGTTTTCGTTCTGATAGATGCCAGAATAGCCTTTCTTGACTTCTTCACAAAGCCTGAAAAACAAGAGCTGAAGAACACGCGCATTTTTTTGGACTTTAAAACCATTTTCATTATACACAATGAGAAGGCTTTCACTCCTGCCGCTGTAACCTGCATCCCACACGGCAGCCTCTATGGTCGCGCCGCATCTTAAAAGAGAGGAGCGCGGTTTTGCAATTGCGGCGATATTCTTCGGGATATTCACGATTTCGTTGAATACGATTTTGTAGCTTCCTTTTGGTAAACGAATCCATCCATCGCTGTCGAAATCCAGAGCTTTCGTCTGCGGGAGTTTTCTTTCCGAGTTGTCAAAAGCTATAGAGCCTGAACTTTCATGAACTTCGACACGCTGAAGAGTCAATTCGACTCCGTTTGGCTGGAGCTGTTTTTCGGAGTCTATCATTTGATCGACAAGCGGCGGTTTTTTATTGATGAGGAGAATCAGGTCGTCATGGGACAGCATGGACATAGGTGCATCATTAGAAGGTGCAGGCATAAATCTTATCGCCTAAGATTCATCGACTTTATTAATGTTTATTTCTAATATAACATGCATGTACCACGAACTTTTAATTAGATTTGCGATAGGCGGTGCAGTAATAGCTGGAACGACATGGATAGCAGAATATTTTGACCCAAAACTTGGAGGAATAATTGCGACCCTGCCTTCTGCAACAATCGTAACCCTTCTCATTGTGAGCAGCGCCATCGGCGAAAAGGCAGCAGTTGATTTTGCAAAAGGTATTGTGCTGGGAAACATACCGTGGTTTGCCTATATTTTTGCAGTGATCCTGCTCACGCAGCGAATAGGTCTTGCAAAGAGCCTTGCTGTCGGGCTGTTGATATGGTTCCTCCTGGTACCGGTGGCATCCAGGCTTTCACAGTTTTATTAACGTATAGGAAAGTAAAACCACAGAGTACACGGAGAGCACAGAGAATTTGGCAAGTGCAATGTGGATTCATTAATAACTCTGTGTCCTCTGTGCTCTCAGTAGGTCTTTAAATTATTCATTCCGTAACGGAATGAGCATCGATAAAACCCGTTACGGGATATGCATGTAATAATACCGTTACGCAATTAGCCAGGATTAAATCCGTGACGCAGAATTAGGGATTCTATTTTTATTCAAACCTCTTATTTTAATTTATAGCAGCTCTTCTATAGTTAACCATACTTTCACCCATATTCTTGGGCGCCAAGATTTTAGCAAATACCGGCAAAAACTGTATATAATCTACCTTATACGCAGTTTTTATATATCTTAGCTGCAATTAACAGATGGGATCATGAAAAATGAAAATACATCGTTAAAAAAACTTGAGACGGAATTGAAGCTGAGAGGTTTTTCAAGGCAGACCTCCAAGATGTACCTTTTCTATAACACCAAGTTTCTTGAATACATTAAAAAATCCCCTGAAGAAGTTACAGACGAGGATATTAAGGAATTTCTTGCCCATAAGATGTCAGACCACTCTCTTTCGAATGCATCAATCGCTCTCATAAAAGCCTCGCTAAAATTTTTTTACACCGAAATGCTTGGGAAAAACCTTTCGCTGGTAAAAACGCCGAAAGCCACAAAAAAGTTGCCTGTTGTTTTAAGCCGCAAGGAAATCAAGGATCTTCTGGATAATACAGAGAACCCGAAGCACAGGCTGCTCATAGAACTTCTCTACTCCACGGGCTTGCGGCTTTCGGAATGCGTCAACCTGAAATACTCGGACCTCGACCTCAATGAAGGTATCGGCTGGGTGCGCATGGGAAAAGGTTCGAAGGACAGGATTTTTATTATCTCTGATATGTTCAGGAATGACCTTCTTGAATACATAGAAAAGACAGGCGCCGATGGCAAGGGACTGATTTTCTCGGTCAACGGCAGGAAAATGTCGCCGCGCGGCATCCAGCATGCGATAAAGGTATCTGCCGAGCGCG
>CAYXIP010000015.1:0-25892 GCA_964465515.1 uncultured Candidatus Methanoperedens sp.
CGAGAACATAACCTTCGTAGCTGCCGTTTGCCTTGATAAGGGGGAAGATGTAATCCTTTACAAATTCTTTCTTTGCATCTATGGTGTAGTGTTTATCGCTTATCTTTTCGGCTTTTTTCTCTGCCTGCTGAATCTCTTTTATCGGCTGTCCCACATCCACGGTCACCGTGACGACGTAATCGCAGCCGTAATTTTCTTTTAAGAGGGGTATGCACACCGAGGTGTCAAGCCCGCCCGAATATGCAAGTACTACTTTTTTCATTGCCGCTATGATAGTGAGAGAAGATTAATAGTTTTTGTCTTAGCGCTGCTTTTCAATTCCAACCGCCATTCTTATATAGAACATCAAACATTGTTTTGCCACCCGATACTATTAAAATTATCATCGGGAACAGGAGATATTATTCATGGCAGTACAACTTGGCGGACAGCCTATTATAATTTTGAAAGAAGGTACCGAGAGAACGCGCGGGCAGGAAGCCCGGAACAGCAATATCATGGCGGCAAAAGCGGTCGCTGATGCGGTGAGAAGCACGCTGGGACCAAAGGGTATGGATAAGATGCTTGTAAGCGGCGGGGATGTTACAATCACAAACGATGGCGTTACCATCCTCAAAGAGATGGAAATAGAGCATCCGGCTGCAAAAATGCTTGTCGAAGTAGCCAAGACGCAGGACGATGAAGTTGGCGATGGTACCACGACTGCTGCAGTGCTCACGGGGGAATTGCTTGAGCGCGCAGTGGAGCTGCTGGAACAGGGCGTTCATCCCACAAATATTGCTACGGGCTACAGAATGGCTGCAGATAAGGCTATTGATATACTGAAGGACATAACCCACAAAATTTCAGAGGATGACGAGGAGGCTCTCCTCAATATCGCAAAAACTGCAATGACAGGCAAAGGTAGCGAGGGTTCAAAAGAAAAACTTGCAGAAATTGCAGTAGCGGCTATAAAATCCATCGTGGATGAAGAAGACGGAAAGAAAGTAGTGGATATTGATAATATAAAAATCGAGAAAAAAGTAGGAAAAAGCGTGGACGAGAGCGAGCTGATTCAAGGCGTTGTTCTTGACAAGAATAAGGCGCACCACAATATGCCCAACAAAGTGAAGGATGCAAGGATTGCGCTCATCACTCGCCCAATAGAATTTAGCAAGATGGAGCTTGAAGCCGAGATTAATATTTCAACACCCGGAGAGCTTACCAAATATCTTGACCAGGAGGAGCAGATTGTTCACGATATAGTGAATCGAATCAAAGCATCAGGGGCAAACGTTGTGCTCTGTCAGCTTGGCATAGAAGATATTGCCCAGCATTTCCTGGCAAAAGCAAACATTGTTGCGATGGAAAGGGTTGAGAAAAAGGACATGGAGAAAGTTGCCAGGGCTATCGGCGCAAATCTCATAACAAGCGTTGATGATTTTGACGCCTCGGACCTCGGAAGCGCGGGACTTGTAGAGCTTAGGGGGCATGGCGAGGATAAGATGCTTTTCATTACAGAATGTAGCAATCCAAGAGCTGTATCCATAATAATTCGCGGCGGAACTGAGCATGTTGTTGAGAGCACAGAACGAGCACTTGAAGATGCGTTAAGGTCTGTCGGCGTTGCTATTGAAGACGGGAAACTGGTTGCAGGCGCAGGTTCTCCTGAGATTGAGCTTGCTTTGAGATTGAAGGATTATGCTTCTTTGCTAAAAGGCAGGGAGCAGCTTGCGGTTTTGAAGTTTGCCGAAGCTCTTGAGATCATTCCAAGAACTCTCGCTGAGAACGCAGGGCTTGACCCTATTGATATGCTTGTTGAGCTTCGAAGCCAGCATGAGAGAGGAAGGAAGGATGTAGGGCTGAACGTGTTCACAGGAGCGGTAGAGGATATGTGGAAAAACGGGGTTATCGAGCCCTTGCGGGTGAAGACGCAGGCTGTGAACTCTGCCACCGAAACGGCAATTATGATACTGAGGATAGATGATGTACTTGCAGCCAAAGGCGGCACCGAGCCCGAAGGCGGGGCGTGCGCCCCCGGCGCTCCGTGCGGCATGGGAGGGATGGGAGGAATGCCTCCAGGCATGATGTAATACCTTCACCCGCTTGGAGAGGGTATTATTTCAACTTGCTAAGGGGTTATCACATTTAATACTCCTGTTACTTTCGCTACATTCTCTGGGGAAGGCATCCTGACTGAAACGCCATTTATATGACCATCTACATCTTCCTCGTATGTCAGTTCGTCATGAATGGTTACCGACCAGTCATTAAATACCCTTACATGAACCTGCCTCCACTTAGAATCTAAAATATATATTATTCGCATTGAAGTCACCTGCCCTTTATCCTCAAAAGAAAAATAGTCAGGCTGATAACCAATACCAATAAGTTTAGACTCTATTGTATCAACATCGTCAAGTTGAGTTTTTCCAATATAATACGGCTCTCTATCATGTTTAAAGAGACCTATTACGTATTTTTCCCACAATCTCCAAAACCTGAGCTTTATATATATCATGCTTTGTCTCCTGTCAATTCTTACTGCCTTTTCGCCTTATTAAGTCTGTGATAATGTTAGCGATTATCTCAGGGAATAGGTAAAACAAGGTGTAGGTTCAAGCTTATTAAACCAAAGATTATATAAGTTGATAAGATAAACAAAAATCAATGAGTGGTGTGAAAAAAGCGCGGTCTGAGATAAACACAGTTCATTTCTCATCTGGGAAAGGAAGGTTAGATGGTAGGATTAAAAAGACTAAACAGTGGTTTGAGAGTCATAAAGGAAATGGACTAATCATTGTAATATCAATCGTTTACTTGATAATTCTGCTTGTGACAGCGATGCTAGGTCCTTCCAAAACTCCTCATCCCCCAGTTACTGCTATACAAAATATAAGCATATTTGCCATATTCTACCTTATCGCACAGCTATCGGAGAGAATCACGGAACTTTTCAGCAACATTTTCTGGAGTGGAAACGCTGAAAATGTGGATAAATATGAGACACAAATAGATATTTTAAAAAACGCCATTAATAAAAATATTGAGAAAAGAGCGCAAGATCCGTCATTTCTTGATTTAGATTTTTTAGATACATGGCCTATTCAAGAGACGATAGAAAAGGTTAAAGACCTTAACAAAAAAATTGATTATGACAGCAGAGAGAGGGCAATTGGACTTTGGGCTCTTGCTTCATTTATCGGTGTTGTATTTACTTCGCAGACAGCAGGGTTATTTGAGATTATTGGAGTAAATCTTTTACCGCATACATGGGATTCGTTTTTCAGTGGAATAATCATTGGTGGTGGGACAAAGCCACTACACGACCTCATATCATACATAGAAAAAAAGCCTTAATTCACACATAAATTCTCTCCCCATTGGCAGGCGCTTTCGCTTCCACACCAAGCCCCTCATGTATCCACTGTGCAAAGCCCTGGGTATTCTCCCCGTGCACAGTGAAAACAGCCTCAGTGCCGTTGTCTGCGAATCTCTTCACCACATCCTTTAACTCCATGTCCCCGCAGTGAGCCGAGAAATCGTATTGCTCAAGCCTGCAGTTAAGCCGCAGCGTATCCCTTCCGTCCTCGATATAACCGCTTTGCAGCGCCCTTCTACCGTTCGTATCCTCTGCCTGGTAGCCTGTGAGATGGAGCTTCGATTTTGCATCGTCATGTATTTCCCGCATATAATAAAGCACAGGACCCCCGTTCAGCATTCCAGCACTTGTCACGATTATGCAGGGTTCTTTGATTATGATTTCCCGATCTTCAGGCTTTACTATACTGCCTGCGAAAGCTTTTTCAAGTCTGCCCATATCGCGGACACATTGTGGTTTTCTTTTTATAATGTCAAAGACGTCAACACCCATGCCATCCACATACGCATGAAGCCCGTGCTTCTTCAGGATGAGCATCATCTCCTGCGTCCTTCCTATGCTGAATGCAGCAATTACAGCTTTCCCACCACTCTCAATGGTCTCCCTTACGGATTCGATAAACCGCTCTTCCAGCATCTTCCTTGGCGTATGGTTTTTTCCAAAGTAGGTGCTTTCTATTATCAGTATGTTGCTCTCAGGATATTCCGTGTCAGCGCCGCGTTGCAGTTCTGTCTCTATTGTGTTTATGTCCCCCGTATAGAACATGCTCTGCTTATCCTTTTCAATATAAACCGAGGATGAGCCTGGAATATGACCTGCATCATAGAGGCATGCTGAATAGCCAGAGGTTTCAAACTCCTCCTTGTATTCCATTGCTCTTGCCTTCCGCTCGAATTCCTGAATCTCGTCGATGTAATAAGGAATTACATGCCCTTTATTTTCGGCTATTTTTAGCGTATCCCTTGCAAGAAGAGATGACAGTTTTGCCGTTAATGTCGTGCAGTATATTTCCGGCTCAAGGTCCATGAGATTGGGCGCAAGTCCGCAGTGGTCAAGGTGTCCGTGGGAGATTATCAGGGTTTTTGGTCGAAGCCCATTTAATGGATACGTCGGCGGGTCGGTGGGCTTTATGCCGTAATCAAGGAGAAGCTCTTCGTTTATAAGAACGGCTGACCTTCCCACTTCCCTCGCTCCTCCAAGGAATCGTAGATTGATGTTATCGCCTCAGCTTATTCATCATATACTCTATATTTATACCTGTTGACATGAATTAAAGAGAATTTATGAATATACTAAGACGAGGGCGGCTGTCGGCGGAAGTGAGCGAGGACATCATGCGCTTCACTTCCTCGATGGAAGCTGATAAGCGCATATTCGAGGCTGATATCGAGGTGGACAGAGCCCATGTTGTGATGCTGAAAGAGCAGGGCATCATCAAGGAAAGCGAATGCTCAGCTATCCTTTCAGGGCTTGATAAAATACAGAAGGAGGGCATTTCAGCCCTTGATAAAAAATACGAGGACGTCCACATCGCTCTTGAAGCGCGCCTTATAGAACGGGTGGGCGAGGATACCGGCGGCAGAATGCATTCTGGGCGCTCACGCAATGATGAGGTCGCTGCGTGCATCAGGCTTACATTGCGCGAAGAACTTTTAAGCTTTTTAGAAGAAGTCCATGAACTTGTTGCAACCCTCCTTAACGTTGCGGGAAAACATCATGAAACCATCATGCCCGGCTATACCCATACCCAGCACGCCCAGCCCACTACCCTTGCTCATCATCTTCTGGCGCATGCGAATGCGCTGCTTCGCGACATCGAAAGAATAAACGGAGCCTTTGCACGGACAAACCAGAATCCTCTCGGGGCTGCCGCATTTGCCTCCACAGGATTTCATATCGACAGGAAGAGAACTACGGAACTGCTCGGTTTCGATTCTCCAATCGAGAATTCCATGGACGCCGTGAGTACCCGCGATTTTGTTATAGAAAGCATAAGCTGCTTTGCTATTATAATGACAAACTTAAGCCGCCTGGCAGAAGAACTCATCCTGTGGAGTACATCAGAGTTCGATTTTATCGAACTGGATGACAGGTACTCCTCCACATCTTCCATAATGCCGCAGAAGAAAAATCCCGATATTGCAGAACTCATGCGCGCCAAGACTGGAACCGTTCATGGCGCCCTCGCATCCGCACTCACGATATGCAAGGCTCTTCCGTACAGCTACAACCGCGACCTGCAGGAGGCCACACCGCACCTGTGGCGCGCTGTGGATACGACAAGGTCCTGCGTACGTATGGCGCAGGGCATGGTCAGCACTATGAAGGTCAAAAAAGAAAGGATGAATGAGGCATCATATATCGGGTTCACGACAGCTACCGAGCTTGCTGATACCATCGTCCGAAAAACAGGCATACCTTTCAGGACAGCACACCATCTCGTGGGCTCGGTTGCAAAGACAGGAAAAACCCCGACAATTTCCCTGCTTGATGAACTCTCATTAAAGATAATCCATAAGAAATTAAGCGAGAAAGGTCTTTTAGAAAAAGATATTAAGCAAGCCCTTGACCCGATGGGGAATGTAAAGAAGCGCTCTGTATCGGGAGGCCCTGCTCCAAAAGAAACAAGGCGCCAGAGAGCCATTGTCATGAAAAAACTTGCAGTAAGTGAGAAGGATATAAAGCTCATTCAGAAAAAAATCGATACGGCAAGAGAAAAACTCAATCTTGCCTGCCAGCGGAATTCATGAGGGTTAATCAGCTGAAAAAAGATTATTTCTTCCTGGATAGAAAATTTGAAATTAGCAGGTAAGCCAGCATTGCCACTATTATTATACCCAGCACCAAAAGCATTGAATACACGACATTCTTTAGCGCAGGGGTTTCAGTCACAGCTGCAGTTGGAGTTGGGGTCATGGTTGCAGTGGGGGACGCTGTTTCAGTTAGGGTGAGCATAGGTGTGGGAGTTGGTGATGGCATGGTTACTGCAGATTTTTGCAGGTATAATACTCTAAATACCTGATTTCCCTGTATATCAATGTCTTCATATATTATTTTACTTCCATCCCTGCCCCACCTCGGGTTTTCCTGTCTGAAGCCGCCGTCATCGAAAAGAGGTTTTTTTCCTGTACCGTCCTGGTTTATAAAAAATAGTTTATTCCCAGCTGAGATTGCGGTTTCGGTGGAAATGTAAAGTATGCCACCCTGACCCCAGTTCAGGTCCCATTTATTGAGACCATCGAAGGTAATCTGGGTTTTATTCGTACCGTCAGCACTTGCTGTGAATAACTGCTGATTATTTTTGCTGTCATAAGAGACGTATACAAAGGAGTTGCCATCAGGGCTCCACGAGGGATTCCACTGACGCTGGTCATCGATTACTACCTCCTTTTTCCCTGTTCCGTCAAGATTTACCTCAAATACCTTTTCATCATTTGTCACGCTGTCGTACGATGTGAAAAGTATTGTTTTACTTTTCGGGTTCCATGAAGCGCCACCCAGAAAACGCCCCTTACCTGCGATTGGCTCGCTTCCCTGCCTGCTCTTTTCATCGAGTAATTTTCTCAACCCAGTGCCATCGGGATGGATGAGGAAGATCTTTTCTAATCCGTCCGTATCGTAGGAAAGGAAAGAGATATCCTCGTCCAGCCATGTCACACCCCATTTTTTATTGGCGTCGTTTGTGACCTGTTTTTTCCCGCTGCCATCTGTGTTTATCGTGAAGATCTGCTGGTTGTTGGAGGCGTCATATGCAACGTAGGCTATTGAATTCCCGTCAGGGCTCCATGCAGGACTCCACGGTGACCTTATATCGCCTGTGCTAATAACAGATGTGTTTGAGATAATCAGGTCGGCTGATGCCGGAATTGCAAATAATGATAGTAAAACAAGACAAATTAATATATGTGATACTTTCATAATACCCAGCATATAGTATCTATAAACCATGATAAATGTTACGCTGTTTGTTTCTTTTTAATTTTGTATTTTTGTTAGAAATCGAACAGCGATTTTTGAGGTTCACAGTTATTTTTTCTTCCATCCTGCGATAACTCAACGCGCCCGTATTGTCCCCCGCCACCCGGATGCACTCTTACCTTTCCGCACCGTAAGGCAGTTATAGCATCCACAACGCGCTCATCCACACCTGAATTTTTAATGTCAGCATCAACAAGCACAGCTACCTCGGAGCCGTATCGTTCTATGAGCGCATCCCATATCCCCTGCACACCTTTTGTATTGGTGCCTGCTCCCAGCGCCATTGCGATTACCTCGGATAAAGGTATGAGGTGAAGATACGGAGGTCTGTGGGTAGGGTGCCTGGGTTCTTCGTATGCAGCCAGTTCATTGACCCTGTCTTTCACGCCTTTTTTTATCGTCCCGCCGCATGAACATGACCAGCCTTTTATGATGCTCTCCCTCAGGGTATAATGCCTGAAGCATCGAATGCAGGCGCTCTCGTTGTATTTTCCCTCTTCGGGATAAAAACCCACATTGAGAACGGGTTTTCTTCCCTTTTCGCGTATTATAGCCATCTTCAGTTCATCAAAACTGATATCCGTCATCTCAAAGCGGTTGAACTCCCGCGCCAGTTTATTAACGTAAGGGGAATGGGCATCCGAATTTGAAAGGAAAGTGAGGCAGCGAAGCTCAGGAATACGGTCTGCATACGAGGTATCTGCGCTCAGCCCCAGTTCTAAAAAATAGATGTACGAAGCCATATCACCATAGCACTCCCTGAGGGAATTATGATACGCATACATGGCGGTCCATGGCGTGAAGGCGTGCGCCGGACCGATTAGCGCCCCTGCATCTTTCGCAGCCTGTGCAACCTCTTCGCCGTTTAAC
The DNA here is from genome assembly GCA_964465515.1 of uncultured Candidatus Methanoperedens sp. Lineage (GTDB taxonomy): Archaea > Halobacteriota > Methanosarcinia > Methanosarcinales > Methanoperedenaceae > Methanoperedens. Next base: position 8,210 of record CAYXIP010000015.1, read on the forward strand.
CGGACATTCGGCCTGCCGTCCGAGTCTATATCTTTTGAGCGTGGCTTCATGAACTCATACAGTTCTTCAGCCTTTGAAACCGAGGGTACAATCAGGAGGTGATGCACCTGATTTATATCCTCCATCTCGGTTGTTAAGACGAAGTGCGTATCTCCTGACCTGAAAACCCCGTTCTCTTCTTTTAACTTTTTTATCTCAGCGAGCCATTTCGGGTGCAGACAGTCGCCTGTTGCCACGAGCTGGATACCTTTCTTTCTCGATTCAGAGGCAAGCGTGGGTAAATCCATCTTCTGAGAGGTTGCCATGCTGTATTTTGAGTGGATGTGGAGGTCTGCGTTTACATGCATGATATTATTTCCCTTTTCGTATCACGAAATGGAAATGCTCGCCTTCCTTGAACAGTTTCAAAAACTGATGTCCTGCACGTTTAGCCCACCTCGGAATATCCTGCACTGCAGCAGGGTCGTCTGTAACCATCTCCAGTACCTGCCCTGGCTCTATCTTTTCTATCTCCTGCGTGGTATTGAAAATGGGTACAGGACAATAGAGTCCAACGCAATCCAGGATTCTGTCGGGTTTGATTTTTTCTTCTCCGCTCATATCATTTCTTACCGTGCTTTTCGTAAAAAATCTTATCTTTAAGGGCTTTCCTGAAACTCTCATCGTGTCTGGGAGGAGGCGTCTGTGGGTATCCAATCGGGACGACCGTGAGTACGAAGTGCGTTTTCGGTACTTTAAGTATCTCTCTCGTCTTCTCACGCTCTGTGCTCACCCAGCATGTCCCAACTCCAAGTGCCCATGCAGCAAGCATCAAATTCTGCACTGCCATGGCAGCGGCGAACTTTGTTTCACCTATCACCTCAACCCAGGAGAATTTCCCATTTACAGGGGGCACCACAACTGCGATTGCCATTGGTGCTTCCTCAAGGTAGCCGGAGTACCTCGCATATTTGGAGATGGATTTCAATGTCTCCTTATCCTTAATGATTATGAATTCCCAGGGCTGGGTATTGAACGGGCTTGGCGCCCATCGTGCAGCCTCCAGTATCTTAAAAAGAACGTCATCTGGAACGATATCCGGTTTAAAATTTCGGACTGCGCATCTGTTCCTGATCGCTTCGAATACATCCATGCTTTCCCTTGATTAAGCTTGACCCGAAGGCATTTAATCCTTTTGGTAATAGTGATTGAAGTCTGGAATTCCACGAAAGTTTTTTATAAGTGTTCCTATATAACTGTCATCATAATCATTATTATGCTGGAGAAATATAATAAATGAGCATATGAAGCATATTTTAAAATTGCTGGCAATCATTGTGTCGGTGTTTCTTGCAGGATACTTTCTTGAATCGGCGATGGATGATTTAGGTGTTGCCCCGCTGGTGGAAAACACTGTTGGAATGATATCCGAGCTTTTCTCGGTGTTCGTGGCTCTGACCATCTTTTCGATAACCTGGATTGGCTACGAAAAAAGTAAGGATAACCATTCTCTCTTTCTGGGTTCAACTTTTTTTGTTGTTGGCATCTTAATCCTGTTCCATGCGCTTTCCTATCCATTCATGCCCCAGTTCATCACACCCAACTCTTTGCATAAAGCAGCATATTTTTTGGTCGGGTCACGGCTCGTTTTAGCAGTACTGTTTCTTGCAAGTGTGTATGTCTATAAAGACACGCTTCCTGGATTGATTAATAAAAAAGTGCTGTTTTCCTTTGCAATTATTTTATCTACCGCCTTCCTTGTCTTTACACTTCTTTACCATGATTATGTGTTCAGCCTCAACTCAGAGTTTTCGGGTTTTATGCCCGAAGACATCCACTCACCGGGAACGATTTTCGTTTTAACCACGATTACAGGCATGACTTTGTACGCAAGCTACCTCTATGCCAGAAGAGCTAAAGAAACAGGGCATAATAATCTGATCTCTTTAGTAGACGGCTCTATAATCTTGGTTTTCGGTAATCTGGTCTACTTCTCTTACGAGTTTTCAGGGCATTTTCTCATAATCACAGGTTTCTACTTCATTTATCTTGGACTGTACAAGTCGTCCGTAGAACTGCCATACGAGAAGCTGGCTCTTGCAGAGGAAAAGCTTTACCTTGCAGCGCAGGAGAAGTACCGCAACCTGTTCGATAATGCGAACGACGCAATAGTTACAATTGACCTTGAAGACAGGATAACCTCATGGAATAGAGCGGCGGAGAAATTGTTCGGCTGGAAGGTTGAAGAAGTGACAGGAAAGAAGCTCTCACCTTTAATTGTTCCCGAGAGCTTGCGGACAGAACGAGAGCAGATTGTACGCAATGTTTCTGAAAGCGCGATAATAAACGGAGTTGAGACCGTACGTATACGTAAAGACGGAACTGATGTGGATGTGAGTTTGACGATCTCGCCTTTGACGGATGTAAACCGTAATGTAATCGGATTCTCTGGAATAATAAGGGACATCACGGAGCGAAAACGGGCTGAGGAAATACTACTTGAAAACGAGCGCCTCACGTATGCAAGCAGAGCCAAATCGGATTTTCTTGCAAACATGAGCCATGAACTAAGAACTCCATTAAATGCAATCATTGGTTTTTCAGAGCTCATGAAGGGAAATGTAGTGGGAGAGTTGAATGCAAAGCAGCGGCGCTATGCTGAGAATATTATTACAAGCAGCAAGCACCTGCTTGCACTGATAACTGATATTCTCGACTTGAGCAAGGTTGAATCAGGAAAGATAGAGCTTAATATAGAGACCATCTCTGTACCTGAAACAATAAATGAGAGTCTCACGTTCATAAAAGAAAAGGCAGCGAAGCATAATGTAACAATTAAAAAAGAACTCGACCCTGCTCTTGAATTTATGGATGCTGACAAGCTTCGATTGAAGCAGGTACTTTTTAACCTGCTTGATAATGCTGTGAAGTTCAGCAAACCAGAAGGAGGGGTGGTTATCGTAGCAGCAAAAAAGGAAGAAGACATGGCCAGAATTTCTGTTTCTGATACAGGTATAGGAATAAGAGAGGAAGATATGGGAAAATTATTCAATGAATTCGAACAGGTCAGTTTCGGGATTTCCAGAAAATACGGAGGCACAGGATTGGGGCTTGCGATTTCGAAGAGATTCGTAGAACTGCATGGAGGCAAAATCTGGGCTGAGAGCACTTTTGGAGAAGGGAGTACATTTACTTTCATGCTGCCGATTGCTTCAAAAAAGGCAGGTTGAAATTAAATGATATATAAAGTTATATATGTGGGTAACTTTATATATGCATCATGCTAATTATCATGATGGTAAATTATGACGAAAGTACTCGTGGTCGAGGACAATCCCCTCAACATGGAGCTTGTGGTTGAGATACTCAACTCACAGGGTTTTGTTGTAGATGAGGCAAAAGATGGAGAAGAAGCAATCCAGAAGGCAGGGAAAGAAGTCTATGGATTGATCGTCATGGATATTGGGCTTCCGGGCATGGATGGCATCAAGGCAACAAAAATAATCAGAGGCAAGCCCGGTAATAAATCTACACCCACAATAGCTCTAACAGCATTCGCAATGAAGGGCGACAGGGAAAGGCTTCTTAATGCAGGGTTTGATGCTTACATATCAAAACCCATAGATGTAGCCGAGTTCATGAAAGTAATAGGAAAATACAGGGAATGAGATATGGAACCGAAAATACGAGAGAAACCGCTCACACAGATGGTTTTGTCTTATTCTTCTGTTCAGCTCCTGCTCCTCATAATTCTTTCGATATTCATTGGCGAGGCATTTATTGTGGCGCTGAGCTATTTTCGATTTTATTTTCCTACGTGGCTGGACGATGTAATCTTCAATCCTATCCTGCTTGTTTTTTTTCTCTCTCCCTTTACAGGCTCAGAAACTGAACTCTCTTTTGTAATCTTCAATCCCACCTTGTTTGCTATTCTATTGCTTCCCGTTGTTTACCTGTTTTTGTTCCGTCCCTGGATGAAGCGAGTTGCCCAGCGAAAGAGAGATGATGAGATGCGTATTGAAAAAGAGCGCATTGAATATGCACGAAAAATTAAGAACGAGTTCTTAACAAATCTCAGCCACGAGATTCGCACTCATTCAAATGCCATTATTGGGTTTTCAGAGCTTCTGAAAACAATGAAGCTAAATGAAAAACAGGAGCACTATGTCAGCAATATTCTAAAGAGCGGAAACCTGCAGCTTGCTATTATAAGCAACCTTCTTGACCTTAGCAAGGTAGAAACAGGAAACATGGAACTCGCTGTTGATAGGGTGCACGTACCCGAGGTCGTAGAGGAGGCTATTGTACCTCTAAAAGAAAAGGCTGAAAAGCAAAGAGTAGTGCTGAGAAAGAAACTTGACCCTGATCTTGAGTTTATGGAGGCAGACAGGTATATTTTCAAGGAGGTGCTTTCCAACCTGATCAGAAATGCTGTGAATTTCAGCAGGGATGAGGGGGGAATTGTAACAATTACAACTAAAAAAGAAGGTGATATGGCAAGGATTTCAATCTCGGACACTGGCATAGGGATAAGGGGAGATGACCTGGAAAGGGTGTTTAATCAATTCCCGCATATCGATTCCGGAGAATCCAAGAGAAACGAAGGAACCGGGCTTGGGCTTGCGCTTTCAAAGCAACTCGTAGAATTGCACGGAGGCAAGATCTGGGCTGAAAGCAAGCCGGGCGAAGGGAGCACGTTTACCTTTTTGTTGCCTCTGAAATCTGAAAAGAAGGTTGAAAATAAATGAGAAAAAAAGGCAACGAACGTATCCCCAAGCTATAAACGGATAATTAAAGAGACCTATTGAATGTTCTTTTGAATTCGACTAAGGATATAATATGAAAGCAAAGCTGGCTGTTTTGGTTTTAACTGCGATTATAATGGCTGCTGGATGTGTTCAACAACCTGAAACCAAGAAAAGCCAGGGAAAACCAATGGAAAATGATACAAGCCCTATTTATCGCAATGCAAACCGATTATATGAGGATTATAAGTGGAAATTAGACTTAGTTGCGGAGATTCAACAGCGTACGGATGCCCTTGGAAAAGAGGCAACTAAAGAAATGTATATCGAGTGGGAGCGCAGAAACAACGAAGCTATTGATGCGGGAGAGAGGCTTGCAACATACATAACAGAACGCAGGGATGTACTGGATTACTACTGGACATCTGACGTGCTTGTTTTGATTGCCAAGAATAAAGTAACATTCGAAAGAGACAATCAAGAACTGAAACAGATGATTACATCGATTGATCAGCCACAAAAGCAGTATAAATGGCAGATTGATTATTACGGCAGGGACGGGAGCAGGGATTTAGGGATATTAACTTTTATAAATAGTGGCAATACCCTGCCCTATGTGAAGTTCAGGTTTGAGTTTTATAGATCAAGCGGAAACCTATATTCAGAGGATTCTGTTCTCATAGGGGATGTTTCAAGAGGTAAAATAGTTCAAAAGAAGGTATCTCTACCGGGGCGGTATACGGGAGATGAAACCTGGAGCCAGGAAAAAATATTTGTCTCTGTAAATGGTAGCATCAAAGAAATACGGGTCTATGAGAATGATGTATGGAGAGAGGAACAAATAAATAATACAGGTTAAATTATTTAATCCCCAGCACGTCCGCCATTTCGTATATGCCCGGCTTTGCATTTTTAACCCACACTGCAGCTTTCACCGCACCTTTTGCAAACGCCTGCCTGCTGTGCGCCTGATGCTTTATCTCGATGCGCTCCCCATCGCCAGCGAATAGAACGGTATGGTCACCAACGATATCTCCACCGCGAACAGCATGGATACCAATTTCCTTCTTGCGAGGGGAATTGCCGTGCCTGCCATAAACGAGTTCCTTTCCGCCCAGCGTTTTTGAAATAATCTCGGCTGCCTTCATGGCAGTTCCGCTCGGGGCGTCCTTCTTCTGGTTGTGGTGGGCTTCTATAATCTCGATATCATAATCAGAAAGACGCTCTGCTGCTTCAGCAAGGATACCAAAGAAAACATTCACTCCTATGGAGAAATTGGGCGTAATAACGGCAGCCACATTGTTCTCTCTTATAGCGTTTTCCATGAGGGCTCGCTGCTCAGGGGTGAAACCTGTTGTTCCTACGATGAGATTTATTTTTTTCCGTGCTCCTGCAATAACGTTTTTTACGGCGGCAGAGGCTATAGTAAAATCAATAAGCACATCGGGTTTTAACTTTTCCAAAACATTATCAATGTCGTTTGCATCTCCAACGGATACATTTAACCTGCCAATCCTCATTACCTCGCCTATATCCTTACCTATATTTGTCACATCTATTGCAGAAACAAGTTTTAGTTCCTTTGATTTCAGGACATTTTCAATAATGAGCCCGCCCATTTTTCCACAGGCACCGCATACAGCGATTTTTATCATATTAATCAATCCCCGTATTTAAATACGGGGCATTAACCGAAGGTTGTTCAACGCTGCTCTTAGCTTTCTCTCGTTATCCTCACTTATGGGCGCAAGCGGAAGCCGCAGGTTCCCGGCAGGAAGCCCGATGAGCTCAACCGCCTTCTTTATCGGGATGGGATTTGTCTCCAAAAAGACTGCGCGTATCAGCGGAGCAAGTGCTATATGCAGTTTCCTTGCCTCATCGAGGTCACCTCCTTGAAATGCCTTTACCATGGAAACCACAAGTTTCGGGGCGACGTTAGCAACCACAGAGATAACACCTCTGCCACCTAAAGCCATAATGGGGAGGGTGAGGGCATCGTCTCCCGAAAGGACCACAAAATCCTCGTCCTGTGTCATTTCTATAATCCGTGTGATCTGTTCAAGGTTTCCGCTTGCTTCTTTTATTCCCACGATGTTGCTTTCTTTTGCCAATTCAGCCACGATTTCAGGCTTTAGATTGATGCCTGTGCGAGAAGGTACGTTATATAAAATCATGGGAATGTCAACCTCGTCTGCAACCTTCCTGAAATGAGCAAGCATGCCACTATCGTTGGGCTTGTTATAATAAGGAGTAATCAGAAGAGCCGCTTCTGCACCTGCATCCTTTGCAAACCGCGTCAGCTCCAGTGCTTCTGTGGTGTTGTTTGAACCAGTGCCTGCCACAACAGGAACAGTGGAGCAATCTACTGCTATTTCAATGACCTTTTCGTGTTCCTTGATGGAGAGCGTTGCGGATTCGCCTGTTGTTCCGCAGGGAACTATACCTGATACCCCGTTTTCAATCAAAAATTCGATATTCTGCTTAAGACCTTCCTCATCTACCTTATTATCCTCTGTAAAAGGAGTGATAAGGGCAGGCAGAACACCTTCTATCATGATTATCTCTTTCTTATAGCCTTTACCCTTAACTGGCGTACTATATATCCTGCTACACGGTTCCTTATGACCTTGCTCTCAATATCGGTATATCTGGTGACATTCTCCTTGTTCTGCGCAAAGTCTGTGGTGAAGGCATCGCTGTGCTCCTCAAGTAACTGGTCTGCCATTGATTTGATGTATCCTGGTCTGATGTTTCCCATAGTTATCTCCATTTTTCATCGCATACAACTCCATCATTCATATAGATTTCTGGAGATACACAATAAACTCTCAGGATTGCGTTATTCGTGACCTTTTTCCTTCCACTCCTTGCCGAACTTGATGCCCCAGGAAGCCCACATCGCACCGAGAATCGCTATCACTGCAAGCAAGACAACAAGAATAACGGCAATTTTTTGAAAAAGGCTGAAAGATGAAGCGAAGAATGCAACGTAGATTATTGCAAATATCAATCCGCCAAATAAAACCACTATGGACACAGTGACTCTTAGCGCAAGTCCAGGTGGCATCTCTCGTTTCTCATCCTGGTTCATATCTCATTCACCTTCTTTTTCATATATTTTTACTGTTTTTGGCATTATTCCAGGACGCTTATCGGTCATAAAGTAAATGTATGGTTTTACATGCACCGAATATTCCAGATACCCTTTAATGAAATTGCTCAATCCTTCGTTTCTGCACCCAAGTATCAATATTACAAACCACTGGATGATCAGGCATATTTCTGCGATGAATCCATACACTGCTAATACTATGCCTATGGCAATCCAGTACAGAATTCTAATTAAAAGCTCTAACCGACCTGCATCATGCTCGTATACGAATAGCTGTTTTATTTCTCCAGATTCTTCATTCATGAGATACCACACCTCCACATGCTTTTTTCAGAGCCTAATATAATTTTCTTCTTGCCTCTTTAAGAACATTTTGGTGGTCATAAAGGAAGCCTGCAGATTAATGCCATGGTTACCACAGATTTATTTTATTAAAAACCTATCTTGTTGTAATGAAACGAATACTTTTAACCAACGACGACGGCATATATTCCACTGGTCTTAAAGCCGCCTATGAGAGCGTAAGGGACTTAGGAGAAGTAACTGTGGTTGCGCCATCAACGCAGAAAAGCGGTGTTGGACGGGGTATTTCCATCTTCGAGCCTCTTCGATTATCGCTTGCCAACCTCAACGGCTTCAAGGCTTATGCAGTTGCGGGGACTCCTACGGATGCGGTCATCCTGGGATTATTCTCGATAATGAAAGAGAAGCCTGACCTTGTTCTTTCGGGCTTCAACGTGGGCGAGAACATCAGCACGGACACGGTTACAACGAGCGGCACAATAGGCGCGGCGCTTGAAGCTGCAAGCTACGGAATACCTGCAATAGCTGCCTCGATACAGGTTCTGGACGAGGGTGATAAGTTCGATGATCACCGCACATATAAGTACGACTTCGAAGTGGGAATAAAGCTCGTCAACAGGATTGCTAAAAATATTATCAATAAAGGGCTTCCTGAAGGCGTGGACCTGCTCAATATCAATATACCGAGGCATGCCACCATGGATACTGAAATAGAGATTACCCGTCTTGCGAGAAAGATATTCCTCACCGGTGTTGAGGAGCGCCATGACCCGAGGGGGAGACCTTACTACTGGATTAACGGGGATTTAATCCGTGATGCAGAGGAGGGGACGGATGTAAAGGCTGTCATGAAAAAAGGGCATATCTCGATTACGCCTTTATCGCTTGATTCCACTGCACGGATTGATTTTAAGGCAATAGATGCGTTGTTGTAATACAGGGAATATTTTAATATCTAATGATGCAATATCAGCTTGAGAAAACATGATTGTGAACTTCCAGCTTACAAACGTAGAATCAAAGGCATATTCAAGTGCCGAGGATATTCGAAAATACAAGAATATCAACATAAACTATGATGTCAATCTCAAAAATCCTTCAATAGTTGTCCAGAGTACTCCTTTCGGGGAAAAATCCGTTTTAAGGGTTGAGTACACCTTTGCAATCAACTATCTCAGCCCGAATATCGGTCACATAAGGTTTGAGGGGTTAACTGATTATTACAGCGAAGATAACCTCAAGCTCTTGAAAGAAAAATGGGATGCCGGCAACGCACCGGGCGACATCCAGAACGAGCTTGCAAACACCATGGTTGCGAACCTTGCGCCCCTAGCATTATTGCTCTCGAAGGCGCTTGGGCTACCTCCTTCCATGCCTGTTCCTGTTATCAATTTCCAGCAGGCGCAGAAGAAAAAGGAGGAGCCGACGTATTATCATGGTTAGGTATCAGGCCCAATTTTTTAATAATTTTTGATTGTTGGACTAAGTGGAATTAACGCAGGAAATCCTGAATCCACTGGGCTTAATAGTTCATGGTGCTTTTAATGGAAATGAGGCAGTCAAAAAGGCGCAAAGTGAGCTATACAATTTGATACTCACGGAAATAAGGCTACCAGAAATAAGTGGAATTGAGACAACAAAGATAATTAGGAGCCTGCCTCAGTATAAAAACGTGCCTGTAATAGCTGTAACCGCCTATGCGATGAAAGGAGACAGAGAAAGAATTATCAAATGCGGTTTAGATGATTATATATCGAAACCCATAGATGTGTATGACTTCACGAAAAGGATAATAGGCTGGGTCAATAATACTTGTGAGATGAAGGGGGCGTAACAAGCCTTCGAATCATTCCAAGAAAAGTAACAAGCCATGCAATTAAGGCTGCATATATGAAATATCGGGCAATAAAGTAAAGCGGAGTCAAGCCTGTGGCTTGCGAAAATACAAGGGTGCTGGTTGTGTACATCCCCAGAGGGAACACAAGGCTCCAGTATTGCGGGTCGTAGGCAAGAGGGAAGTGCCTGTACCGCCATGCGCTCAGAATCAGCAACAGCGGAATCCACCAAGTTGCAGCAGCCCAGAAGAACAGGGTAAATCCTTTAAGGAAAGGAAGAATCTCCTGAAGAAATGTCCACTGGAATTGTGCCAGAACGAGCCTCGCTCCTGCAAGTGTTGTGATTGCTGCGGCGCCCATGTCCACCCAGTAAAGAGGAATAAACGCTTCGGGAGTAAGGCGAAAGAATGCGAGCCTGTAGAACACAAGAGAGATAATCAGCATGTACAGCAAAGTGCCGAGCAGGAAAAGAACAAGTGCGGAAAAGAGTAGGGACTCCTTCCATGACGGAAATCCAGGAGCAACAAGAGCACCGAGAAGAGAGACTGCCTGCGTTGCTACGACAGCGATGAACCAGCCACCATGAACCCCGGTTTCAAGAGTTGGTTTCGTCTCGCGCACTATAACGGCAGTGAAGAACGTGTATATCAGGATGAGCCATAGAATTATTCCTATAAACAGGAGAAAGCTTGCGGTGGTGAAATCCCCTGAAATGAGCACAAACTGGTTGCCGAGAATGCATGTAGCTGCAACAAGTGTAAAAAACCCGGGTCCTTTGACATGATCAGTTAAATCTGCAATAAATTCTGGATAGTGCCAGAACAGGCGAGACAATGTTAGAAGCCATAAAACCACATAAGCCACTTTGTTGATGAAAAAAAGAGACAAAGCCAGAGAGACCATTCCCAGTAAATAAGAGGCAATGGAGACTATGCCTGTTGCCATCACCAGGGCAAAATAGCCGGGGTAAAGGTTTTTTATGCTTTCTTTAAATGTTATCAAAATAAATCGCTAATAATTATCCATCGTTGTTTTCACGCTGTTTTTATATTCATCCTTAAGCGAATAGACATTATGGTCGCCCTTCACATCTATTCTCAGTATGCCAAGCCTGGTATTCATGAGTCCGACCATAGCCGAAACTCCCCTGTAATTAACATTAAAACCTTCTTTCTTAAGATGGTCGTACACGTCCTGCGTGGTATAGGGTTCGTTGCTTAGGAATAATTTTAGAACACACTTCCTGATACCTGTTTCGTCACGCCTCAAATACTTCGTAAGTCGTGCCTTCACTGCCTCATTTTCCTTTACGCCCAGTCAAACCACCTTTTATTAGTATTAAATTTTTAGAGTTTATACCTTTGCATTAAAGTGGTGTCTTTTCCACCACCATTCCGTTTTTCATAGGATAGCGCTCGATTACACAAACATGGCATCCGGCTTTTTTAAACTCATCCGCAAGTTCCTCGGCTATCCACCAGGCTGTTTCAGTAGAACCATCATGGACATGGTACATATTATCCTCAACCTTCATTCCTTTCAGGATATCCCGGCAGTTCCCCTCGATAACACCATAGACAAGGGTTCCATCCTCCGTTACCTCATCAAAATCCCGTGAAATCTTTCTTGCAATCCGTTTGAATCTTTCCCGAAGCTGAACAGCATCCTTGAACCGTGAAGAGCAAAAATGAAGTTTGCCTGCATTTAATGACGAAGCCACCTCTTTACTTCCAAGCGCGGCGGATGAGACATCATCCACAGTCACAAAGCCACGTTTTTTTAGTTCCTTCGAATTTGTTTCGGAAAATTCAAGCTCGTTCAGGTTCAGAAACCCTCCTACCTCCTCAAGCAAAGATAAAATAGCCCTGTAATCAGCTTGCAAAGAGGGAACTTCAATCCCGGTGGAAAGACCGAGTTCATGTGCGCTGAGGATAGATTCCCGGTAGCTCGTGTTATTGATATTTTGCCAAAGTTCGATGGGCGGATGGAACCTTATCTCATCAAGACCTGCGTTCCTCAAAGATTCAAGTACATTTTTTCGTGGCGCAAGGGCGGTGTACAGATGTATATGGTGAGTGGCTCCAAAACGGTTCTTCAGGAGTTTTATATAATGAACCACACGCTCCAATCGCAACAGCGGCTCACCGCCTGTAATTCCGGTTCCCAGGGCGTCCATTGAAACTGCCTCTTCTATAACGTCCTCGTCCTTTTTTACAGGCATCTCGTTTGCAAAGATTAAATCCTTGCCGCGCCGCTCGTTCGAAACCGGGCAGTAAAAACAATTCTTTCCGCATACTCCGGTAACAAAAAGAACCATCTTTGCACCGACGTAGCATAAACGGCACCCCTGCGGGAGGTAATTGAAAAAAGAACCGCTACTATCTTTTTGCATGAAGGTCTTGCTACTTGCTGCGGTTGATAATATACTCACTGAGCTCTCCCAGCTTTCTTTTTGCAGGGCTTTCATCGAGTTTTTCAATGCTACAGTTTGCGATCTCAATCTCTTCCCTTGCAACTTCCTGTGCATAGTCAATAGAATCAGAAACAAGATGCATGAGTTCGCCGTTATTGCATTTCATCATTCTCTCTATTGAAATGCCTGAACTTATGGCATCGAGCAGCACGATGGAGGGTCTTCCCATAAAAAGGTCTTTTTTAACAGGCTTGCCGAGGTCTTCTTCCTTGGAGATGCAATCCAGTACGTCATCCCGTATCTGGAAAGCTATACCCATGTGACTCCCGAATTCCGTAAGATTTTTTATCTGTTCACCATCGCCCCCTCCCACTACAGCGCCCACCTCTGCTGCCGAGCTGAATAGCGACCCGGTTTTCCTGAAAGCCAGCTCAAGATAACTTTTTTTATCCCTGGCAAAATCCACAAGTTCCATGGCTTCCCCCTCGCCCATGTAGAACAATGAATCTGCTATTGCATGGATCAATCTCGGATCGTGGGCAGCGATTTTAAGTGATAGAGCTGCGAGTATTTGAACCGTAAGGAGAGCCATGTCATTGCCCCAGAGGGTATGAATCGTGTACCTTCCGCGCCTTTTTTCTGATTTATCAATTACGTCATCCAGCACCAGTGACGAGGAGTGTATAAGCTCTATTGAGGCGGCTGCAAAGCATGCCTCTTTCGCCGTTCCTCCCACAGCTTCGCATGACAGCGTTACAAGAGCTGGTCTTATGCGTTTTCCCTTGGAGGCTATGGCATATGCAACAGCCGCAGCAAGTTCAGGCGGTTTTATATCCACAAGCAGAGATGGCAATTCTGAGTCCACCAATCTTGCGCGCTGTGCTAAAAGTTGCTCAGTTTTCATTGCTCACACCATGACCGAAATGCAGAAAAAAGTTTCTATTATTGAACACATATCTCCACTTAAAATTAATCATAGATAGATTTTATCAAATATTCAGGTTACGCATTCTTTCAACTGCTTCATTGATTCTATCCACAGGCTGAGTGAGAGCGAAACGCACATATCCTTCACCGTATTCGCCGAATCCTATACCTGGCGTGGCTACTATACCTGCTTTTTCAAGAAGCATCCTTGCAAAATCAGAAGAACGTCGATTAACACCCGCCCATACATAGAACGTAGCCTTGGGAGCTTTAACCGAAAGACCAAGTTCCTCCAAGCCGATAAGAAGCGCATCACGCCTTTCCCTGTATGTCCTGTTCATTTCACGCACGCAATCCAGGGAACCGTTCAAAGCGGCAATCCCTGCTTCCTGCACAGCTTCAAACGCGCCAGAATCTACGTTTGTTTTCACCTTCCCAAGACCCATGAGTATATCGCGGTTCCCCACTGCAAAACCGATTCTCCAGCCGGTCATATTATAGGTCTTTGATAAAGAATGCACCTCGATGCCAATGTCTTTAGCGCCGCTCACACTCAGGAAACTGGGGGCTTTGTAACCATCATAGGTCATTTCTGAATAGGCATTATCGTGGATTACTAAGATTTCATTTTCATTTGCAAAATCCACCACTTCTTCAAAGAATTTCAACGACGCAATAGCCGAGGTCGGATTGTTGGGGTAATTGAGAAACATGAGCTTTGCTTTTCTGACTATATTCGAGGGTATTGCCTCAAGGTCTGGAAGGAAGTCGTTCTCCTCAAGCAAAGGCATCTTGAATGGTTTTCCGTCTGCAATAATGGAGCCGATGTTATAGACAGGATACGCAGGGTCGGGGACGAGCGAGATGTCCTGCGGGTTTAAAAATGCAAGCGGGATATGGGCTATTCCCTCCTTTGAACCAATGAGGGTGAGAACCTCGTCCTCTGGATTCAGGTCAACGTCCATGGTTTTTTTGTACCACTTTGCTACCGCAGTCCTGAAAGAGAGCATTCCTTCGTAGGAGGGATAGTGGTGATGGGCAGGGTTGTCGAGGGCATTTTTCATGGCTTCCACGATATGTGGTGGCGTGGGCAGATCAGGGTCGCCTATGCTCAGGTTGATAACGTCCACGCCTTTTTTGATGACCTCGGTTTTTGCTCTGTCTATGGCAGCGAACAGGTATGGGGGAAGTGAGTTTATCCTTTCGGCGTATGTGACCATGGGGTGCTTGGAATGTTGTTTATGGTATATTAAGGTGTATTATTTGATAAAAGAAGCTCTCAATCCTCTTCTTCCTCCTTCTCCTCCTCTTCCTCCCCTTCTTCAAGGAGCAATATCTTGCCGTAAAGCAATTTCTCAATCACCTGCGAAACATACAACCGCTTCTGGTACATCTCGATGTCTTCATTCATGTGGAGCATGGAATCGATCTGAACCCTCAGCAACACGAACCTGAACTTCTCCATGTCACCGATTTCCATTGACTTGATGGTCTCAAGAAGATAGGGCAATTTCTCCGGTTCGTCCACCACTTCTGCAATCGTAAGAATATTCTCGTGGACGTTTTCAATATCCACATCCTTTTTTCCTATGAGAAGTCCCAGAGTTTTCAATGAAAATTTTTTATTGTTATCAACCATACAAACCATTATTCTTTATCTATCAAGTCCTATATTATCCCAGCGGAGAAGTAATGGAACCCGTGATTTTAAAAACATATCAAAAAGGGAAAATAAAAGAGTATTTTGCCATGCCGAAGGGAGAACTACACACAGACCTCGGGGTAATCAAGCTTGATGAACTGAAGTCAAAAAACTTCGGAGATACGATAAGCTCTCACCTCGGTATAAAGTTTGTCATACAGAAACCCAGAGCCCCTGATTTTTTCACTCACGCGAAGCGATGCGGCGCGCCCATGATGCCAAAGGATATAGGGGTAATTATTTCAAACACGGGATTATGCTCCTCAGACTTCGTATTGGATGCAGGTACTGGCTCAGGTATTCTTGCTATTTATCTTGGCATGATTGCAAAAAAGGTGGTTTCGTACGAGGTAAAGGAGAAGTTTCTTGAGATAGCGAGGCAGAATATTGCAATTGCAGGCCTTACGAATATTGAATTACGAAAGGGGGATATAGTAGAGGAAATCCAGAAGCTTGATGAAAAATTCGATGTCATAACCCTTGATACCATTGCCGCTGCACAGGTTGTTCCCCATGTTCCCAGAGTCCTTTATCCCGGCGGTTTTCTTGCTGCATATTCGCCTTTTTTTGAACAGGCCAAGGAAATCAGGGAAGCTATCGGGAGAACCAATTTTACCGGGGTCGGGACGCTTGAGAATATTGAGCGGGAGATCTCTTTCACAGAGAGGGGAACACGCCCTTGCACAGCGATGGTTGGTCACACGGGTTTTATCACGATAGTCAGGTATTGACGAATATTTTGATTCAGGTATTCTGGCTATTTTAAGCTCAAATAGATTTTTAGAGATTTAATATCAAAAAAAATGATTTATAAATAATAAAAAACTATAATAAACTATAATATGCCTTAAAAACCTCAAAAATTGTCGATTTATTTATATTTTAAAAAGTTATATCGGTACTGGAGTCTATGATGCGTATGTCTATATTTCAGTTCCCAGCCAGCGCCTCCAGCATAGATTCAGATAACATGATTACAAATATGTACGAATTCCTGGAAGGGGACATCCCCAAAGGCAAAAGCCTTGTTTATTATACTCAGCCTGGTGTGGAAGGCAAGTTTTTTGGAATACGAAAGATTTATAATTCCCTCAAAGGCGGGGGAACATGCATTTTCATAGCATCAAATTCCAGCTCGAATAATATAAAAAGCCAGTTAAAGGAGATGGGTTTGGATGTTGATGCTTTTAAAAACAAGCTCTTTTTTGTTGATGTTTACAGTCCATTGATCGTGGCACCTTCAAAAGAAAAATACGCTGTTTTAAATCCTGATAACATTGACGATTTAAGCAGGTTAGTAATAGATTTGTTAAAAGAATTCCCGCCAAGCACTGTGGTATTCGAGTCTCTATCCACCATAATGGATCTGTGCGGAGAAGAAGAAACTATCAAGGCGGTCAGGAAGTGGAATAGAACAGCAAAGCAATATAATCATATCATTGTTTACAATTTCACGGCATGGCCATACTCCCAGAAAACATTGAAATTAATACATAAAAACCTGTTCAATGCAGTAATATCTGTCAGGCGTAAACTCCTCTGCTTCTATCCATTTATATTTATTTCCTTTTTCAATGCAGTAATGTCTGTCAGGAGTAAAACCCATATGTAATCTTGGCAGGTATTTTCCAGGATGATTAAAAAGAAGGAGATTTGACTGAAGGCAAAAAAGCTCGGCAGCGATTAGTAGTAAATCTTATTACTTATGCTGCCGAGTGCAATGCAATGAAAAGATGGCTCATCTTATTTGTTTTTTTATTACTTGGGGCACATGCGGCAGGAGCGGAGTCCATCATCACGGTCGAGGTTAACGAAAGTGGAAACGCCTACTGGACTATGGAAAAGCGGATACCTCTCACAAAACCAGAGATAAATGAATGGGAAGGAATGCTAAAGGCTGGACAGAACCTATCCAAATACAGGGATATAGCAGAGTTTAAGGATTTGATGAACCTGTTCATTGGCTCGGCTCAAAATTTCTCAAACCGCCCCATGGAGGTTGAAAAGTTCAATATTTCTTATGACACTGTCGAAACCATGTCGGGCGGATTCGGCATTATCCGCTACAGTTTCTGGTGGATGAATTTTTCACGCACGGATTCGGGTAGGATTTTCGTAGGTGATGCATTCCCGGAAGGTCTGGCGCTTTCCTCCGACAGCGTACTTGTGGTCAGGATACCCGAAGGTTACGATGTTATGAGTGTATCGCCTAACTCCGACAGGCGGGAAGGAAACGGGCTCATCTGGGAGGGGTCGCTGTACCACAGCTTCGGAAAAGGGGAGCCATCTCTTGTGCTCCAGCGCACCTGGGGCATATTGCCTATGATACTGGTTCCTCTGGTTATTTTAGTAGCAGGCGCAGTAATATTCTGGAAAAGAAGACAATCCCGATATAAAATTGAGAGCGAAAGCGCCCCTATAAATACCATGGAAACCGAACCTGAACCTACAATACCTATTCCATATTCAGAGGATGATTTAGGCGATGAAGAAATGATAGTGCAGTTCCTTACCAGATCAGGGGGACAGGCATATCAATCCGATATTGTTAAGGAGAGGGGGCTCTCAAAATCCAAGATAAGCATAGTCCTTGCCAAGATGAAAGAAGAAGGTAAGATTATCAAGATAAAAAAGGGCAAAGAGAATCTCATAAGGCTGGTCAGGAAA
>CAYXIP010000016.1:0-25884 GCA_964465515.1 uncultured Candidatus Methanoperedens sp.
GTACAGGTGGAAGACCATCCGCTGGAGTATCGTAAATTTGAAGGCGCAATTCCCGAAGGACAGTACGGGGCAGGAACCGTTAAGATATGGGATAAGGGTTTATACGAGCCCATTACCTGGGAAGAGGACAAGATAGAGTTCGTAGTGAAGGGAGAAAAGATGGAGGGAAGGTATGTGCTCGTGAAGTTCAAGAAAACTGGTAAGAACAACTGGCTATTATTCAAAGGGAGTGATTGAAATGGAAATACATATAGGAACTATGGGATGGAGCTACGATTTCTGGATGGGGAATTTTTACCCCGAAGATGCAGAGAATCTGCTGATCGAATATGCGAAGAATTTTGATACTGTTGAGATTGACAACACATTCTACCGAATACCATCAATGGACACGGTGAAAAACTGGAAAAAAGAAGTACCTGATGATTTCATTTTTACAGCCAAGTTCCCGCGCAAAATAACGCATCTCAAAATGCTGCAGGATTGTGAAGAAGAGCTTCTGGTATTCATTGAACATATGTCATTGCTCGGAAACAAACTCGGGCCTCTGCTTATTCAGCTTCCTCCCTCATTCAAGCCTGAAAAATTCGAGATGCTCCAAGATTTCCTTACCGTACTTCCGAAAGGACGATTTGCCTTGGAGGTCAGAAATAAAAAGTGGCTGGATGAGAAATTATATGCTCTGCTCAGAGATAACAGGATCGCACTTGTGCTGATAGACCATCCATGGATGCCGCCGATGAGCACAATAACCGCTGATTTCACTTACATCAGATGGGAAGGGGACAGGAATAAAATAAAAGGAATTCTTGGAAAGGTTGAAAAAGACAGAAGCGAGGATATAAGGGATTGGGGAGCAAAGATCAAAGGTTTTCTTGAGGATTCTGTGGAGGTTTTTGGTTATTTCAGCAAGTTCTATTCGGGGTATCCACCCGGAGACGTGAGAATGTTGCTGGATATTTTGAGAAAAGATAATTACCATAGAAAACGTGTGTAGGCTATGAAAATTGCCGTTGTTTTTGACAGCGCAGGTACCTTGCTTCGCATGCATCGCGTGGCGAAAAACATAAAGACAGGTGAATATCTCGATGAAGTTGTATCCACCGAATTCGTGGGGAAAAAACCCTACTGCGCAATCCTTGTAATGCAGGTGGATTCAAACAGGCTTGTAAGCTGCCCCCCCGAAATGCTGATTTCAGATTTTATCAAGAAATATAATATAGATATCGAAGTGGGATGCTCAAGAGCACAGATAGATAAATCCACTGCTTTGTCCGTGGTCGAGAACGATGTCAGAGCTACAATGTCCGATTTACAGGATGTGATGGCTGCGGTCAAAAAAAGATGTCCGGATATTTTCTACATGGGGGTTGGGCTGATTATAGACGTGGACAGGAAGAACATCCCCTACGTAATATGCACGGGCGGAAGGGTGTATTCCAATACTCCTTTTGTAATAAAAGCGCTCGACGAGAGGAATATCCACGCCTACATCGCTTCCGGCGACAGCATGCGCAACCTCGGAGCGCTTGCGAATAATGTGAATGTGCCTCTTGATAGAGTTTTTGAGATAGCCACCCCGAGGAAAAAAGAGGAGATCGTGAAGAGGTTAAAACAGAGCTATGACAGGGTAATCATGGTAGGGGATGGGATAAACGACTTACTTGCCATGCGAGCCGCGGATTTGGGAGTGCTTTCCATACAGCAGACGGGGAAGTGTCCACCGATGCTCTGCGAGGAGGCGGATGTGGTGATAAGGGACATAAAGGAGATAATTAGGGTTATAGAAAAAAAATATGTTCTTAAGTTAAAACCCTCTCCATTATTCCCAGCGCCCTCCCCAAATTCTCCACCGAAGTCGCATATGAGATCCTGATGTGCCCCCTGCCGTGAATCCCGAAAGCTGTTCCTGGGACTACAATCACGCCATTCTCCAGTAATTTTAACGCAGCATCTTCATCCTCCACCTCCGGGAATGCATAGAACGCCCCCTGCGGTTTGACGCATTTAATTCCTATATCGTGAAGCCCCTCAAGCAGGAAATCCCTCCTTGCCCTGAAACTTTCCCGCATCTCGCCTACACAGTCCTGTGGTCCCTCGATAGCTGCCAGCGCAGCCTTCTGCGAGATCGAGCAGGCGCATGCCTGAATATACTGGTGCACCTTGAGCATCTGCTCGATGTATTCCTTTTTTGCGGCAGCATAGCCGATGCGCCATCCTGGCATTGCATACGTTTTTGAGACTGCATTGACCGTAATAACGTTATCAGAAAACTGCGCCGGGCTGACGTGCTCCCCTTCGTAGATGAAATGCTCATAGACCTCGTCCGAGATTATCACGATGTTGTTATCCCTTGCGATCTCAACGATTGCTTTAACATCCTCTTCTTTCATAACGCTGCCCGTCGGATTTGAGGGTGAATTTAAAATAAGCACCTTTGTTTTTGAGGTAATATTTTCATTCACATTTTCAGGCTTCAATGTAAGCTTCTCATCAAGAGGCGCGCCCACTGGTTTTCCTCCTGCCAGCTTCGCCAGAGCAATGTAAGATACAAAACCGGGGTCTGGAATTAAAACCTCATCTCCTGAATCTATCAGGGATTGCAGCGCAAGATGGAGCGCCTCTGAAGCGCCAGAAGTTACTATTACCTCGTCGGGCTCAACTTTAAAATTGTTTTCGCGCCTGAACTTCTCGCATATAGCTTCCCGCAGTTCAGGAATCCCGAGATTCGCTGTATAGCCCGTGAAGCCTTTATTGATGGCATCAACGGCCGCTTCTTTAATATGCGGAGGGGTATCGAAATCGGGCTGCCCGAGTCCCAGATTGATGGCATTCGTGCCCGCACCCTCAAACATTTTGCGAATTCCTGAGATATCTATACTTTGTACTCGTTCGGAGAACATGCTATCACTCAAACACGGTATGCCTTTTCCTAAGCTCTGCTTCACTTGCCCCAGTTCTAACCATCAACTCTGAGATAACAGCGTCAAGAAAAACCAGCGCAGAGATCTCAAAAATAGTCCCAAGAGGCGCAAGCTGTGGATATCCTATCATTCTACGCTCGTGGTAATCCTCATAATTAATATCCTCCTTAGTTCTTCCCGGTATTATAACAACGATATCTGAAATAGTGCCGAGGGTGGAATCCTTATTAGAAGTTATGACCGCAAGTTTTGAGCCGATTTTTTTCGCAATCGCTCCAAGGCTTGCAATAGAAGGCGTTTCGCCAGAGCCTGACACTGCAATCACCAGGTCATCGGGCGTTACAGCAGGTGTTGTCGTCTCGCCCACCACATAAACATTAAATCCCATATGCATCAGCCTCATTGCAAATGCCCTTGCAGCTAAACCCGACCTTCCAGCCCCCATCAGGAATATTCTCTGCGAATTCATTATGCCGTTTACCAGAGAGCTTACAGATGCTGTGTCGAGTTTCGATGCGACTTTTTTTATATGGTCTGCTATATGTTTCATCGATACAACAGTAGTCTTGCACTCTTTTTCGTCTTTCCCTGATTTTTTCATTTATACCACCTTTTCTTCATCTCCCTTATGTTCGATCCTTTTCGTCTCCCAGCCCTCAAGCTTTTTTAACTCGTTGCATATAAGTAACATCCTGTCGGGGCTTCCATCCCAGTGAAGTGTCTTTTTTACATCCTTTTCACGAAGCTGGCTGACGATAGATTTCACAAAATGGGCGAGTGCAAATTTCCTCGAAAACGGTATATTGAAAATCACCCTGTATCCGCCTTTGGTTTTTGCATACGAGGTTAAAACATATCCCATGCTTTCATACCCTGAGATGTCATTAAAGTCGCATATCACCTCTTGTTCATGGTTTACGGACGAATCTATGCTTGATATTTCAAAAATTACCTGGCGTATCAAGGATTCGCTGACCTGTCTGCCGAACCACAATATAATTTTACCTGGTGTCAACGAGACATTTACGTCATCGCGCCCAATCTCCATCATGGTTATATCCCGTATATTCGCTAAAAAATCCGTATCGTCCTTAGACTCTTTAACCATCAATCATTCATCCACCTGAAAGCATATAACTGTTCTGAACTAAAAATTATAAATACTTCCCTATCAGATCGTTCAGTTTCCTTTTCGACTCTACCGGGATTTTATCAGGCGACGTGATTATTGCCCCGGCTAATGCATTGGAACAGATGCAACTTCGTTGAAAGGTTATCCTTGGAATAGCTCTCTTGATGATATTTCGAACAGCCTCCTCGTTTTTCATAGCGTTGGCGATTACAGTTTCAATGTTGACATCCTCTTCATGCCATACATCATAGTCTGTCACAGTTGCAATCATGCTATAGCATATCTCGGCTTCACGCGCCAGTTTCGCCTCGGGAAGAGCTGTCATACCGATTATGTCAAATCCCAGGTTCTGGTAAACTCTTGATTCTGCCCGGGTTGAAAACTGAGGTCCTTCCATGCAGACATATGTTCCCTTATTATGGACGGTGTATCCAAGTTCGCCTGTAATATCAGAAAGTAAGGGTGACATCTGGGGGCAGAAAGGATCGGCAAAACCTATGTGAACCACAATCCCGTCTTCAAAGAATGTGTTTTCTCGAGTCTTTGTCCTGTCAAAAATCTGGTCGGGGATAACTATATCAAGCGGCTTCATTTCAGGCTTCAGGCTTCCTACTGCTGAGGCTGAAATTATCCTTTTTACGCCAAGTTTCTTGAGGGCAAGAATATTTGCACGGGAATTCAATTTGCTCGGGGAAATGCGGTGCCCCTTGCCGTGCCTGGGGAGAAATGCTATACTCGTTTCCCCGAAAGACCCTATGGTAATGGCATCTGAGGGTTTCCCGAAAGGCGTGTCTATTTCAACTTCCTGCACATTATCCAGCATGGTGGTGTCATAAACCCCGCTGCCTCCGATTATTGCAATATCTGCTTGCATAATTATGCACCTTCGTATATCCATGTCTTTTTCCCGGAAATGGTTTTTGCCCTGACTATCCCTCTTCTTGCCATCTCGTCGAGTATCTCCTCCATCCTCCCTGGTTGCGCAATCTCAAAGCTTATAGGGTCGATATTATGGTACTTCAGTAAACCTGATCTTATTTTTCCAATATCCCACTCATTGAGCTTTTCCTTTGCCATAAGGCGTGAGATGATATCGATCATATCCTCGATAAAATTCCAGGGATATACTATCCAGCCCCATTCCTGCACCACCTCGCCGCAGTAATCAGGTTTGATTTCTGATGTATATAAATACTGCAGGACTGCTGTTCTCGCCTCTTTTGGGTTCTGTTTAAGGACATATTCTTTCGCATGCGCGATGCTTTTACCCGTATCCGTGATATCATCCACTATCAATACCTTTTTCCCTGCCACTGCTTTATCCGCAAGAGGATACCTTATTGAAGGTCCGGTACCTGCATTTGCAGTTCCGACATAGTGTTCGATTTTAAGGCTTGTCAGGTCATTGAGTCCAAGGAAATCGCAGAGTACCCTGCCAGCAAACCAGCCACCCCTTGCCAGAGCGATAATCGTATCAGGCTTATACCCTGATTTTTTAACATCGTTTGCAACATGCCTGCAAAGATCGTAAATATAGTCCCAGTTGGTTATAACACACTTGAATTTGTCAGGAAGTACCATAATAACACCGCATGCAAAAGGTACTATTGTGACATATATTTTTTGTAAACATCAGAGCAAATGACAATTTCATAATCATCATTAGATGATGAAATAAATAAGTATTTATATGCAGTGAAAAGATTAGTATCTACGAAGGTTGATTCGAAATGGCAGGAAAAAAGCAGATTAAAAGTGAAGATCCAAAGCGCGTTCCTACTGGAATTACAGGTTTTGACGAATTATGTGGCGGAGGATTGCTGAGGAACAGAACGTATCTCGTATCCGGGGCAGCGGGAGCAGGCAAAACTATATTCGGACTTCAATATATTTACAATGGCATTACAAAATACGGGGAAAATGGTATCTATATAGCAACTGAAGAACGCCCTGAACAAATAAGGGAAAATGTCAAGGAATTCGGATGGGATTTTGAAGCTCTTGAAGATGAGGGCAAGCTTGCGATAGTGGATGCATGCTCCACTAAAATCGGCATACCATCGCACGAAAAATATGTGGATGTCAGACCATTCGATATGCGTTCTATGATGGATCAGATTATCGCAATACAGGATGACATCAATGCAAAAAGAGCGGTCGTGGATGGAACAACTTCAATAGGTTTTTACCTGCAGGATCCCGCAAAGATAAGGGTGGAACTCCTGAAATTAAGCACAACTCTTGAAATCCTGGGATTGACCTCGCTCATGACATGTGAAATAATCGATGAGAACAACCCGAGCAGGTTTGGAGTGGAGATGTTCGTTACTGAAGGAACTATCCTGATGTATTATAAGCGAACGGACAGCGTCAGGGTGCGCAGTATTGAGATATTCAAGATGAGAGGATCCGACCACAGCAAGAACCTTCATCCCTTTGAGATAACTCAAAACGGCATAGTGGTGCATCCTCACGAAGAAGTCTATACAGCTTAAGGCATGAAAACGCTGATAGTATTGAATTTTAAGACATATTCAGAGAGCGCGGGCAATAAAGCGGTCAGGATGGCGAAATCCTGCGAGGAAGTGAGCAAAGATTCTGGAGTAGAGATTATCGCCTGTCCGCAGGCGCCTGATATATACAGGGTGGCATGCTCTGTGAAAATACCTGTCTTTGCCCAGAATATCGATGCCGCAGGTGCCGGAAGTTATACGGGTCATATCAGTGCAGATTGCGTTAAGGCAGCCGGAGCTACAGGAACTCTCATAAACCACTCGGAGCGGCGCCTTCTATTAGCTGATGTAGACTCTGCCATACAAGCCGCAAAAAAGGCAGGATTGAAAACAATCGTATGTACAAATAATGTTGCCGTTACCTCGGCTGCTGCTGCATTAGCACCTGATTTTGTAGCCATTGAGCCGCCTGAACTTATAGGTTCAGGGGTTCCTGTTTCAAAAGCTAACCCTGATATAGTGAGAGGCTCGGTCAGGGCTGTGAAAGCTGTTAATCCGCGTGTTAAAGTCCTCTGCGGCGCAGGCATTTCCACGGGTGATGATGTCGCCGCAGCACTTCGGCTCGGTGCAGTTGGTGTGCTTCTTGCCTCAGGGGTTATAAAGGCAAAAGACCCGAAGCTTGCACTTTTTGATCTTGTAAAAAAGATTTGATGTAACGTTTATTGCGGTGCACGTTGTTTTGATTCCAGAATGGACGAAATCGAATCAGCAGCCAGAGAGCTTATAGAGCAACTCCTTCGAAAAGATATAACAGACGAAAAGGGATTGAACGCAGCTAAAAAGGAAATCAGCATACGCCATAAACTTTCATCGCTCTTAAGCAATTCTCAGATACTTGCAGCCGCTATGGAAGAGGAAAAAGAAGCGGTACTTTCGCTGCTCAGGTTAAAGCCGGTGAGGACGATATCGGGCGTGGCTGTGATAGCAGCCATGACTTCGCCAGCACCATGCCCCCATGGACTATGCGTCCCCTGCCCGGGTGGACCTGATTCAAAATTCCATTCACCGCAGAGCTATATGGGTGCAGAGCCAGCAGCAAGAAGAGCAGCACAGAATAATTTTGACCCTTACCAGCAGGTATTTTCACGTTTACAGCAGCTATCACAGATAGGGCATAAACTTGAAAAGGCAGAACTTATTATCATGGGAGGAACTTTTACCTCGCGAACATTATGCTACCAGGAATGGTTCGTCAAGCGTGCTATTGAGGCAATGAATGATTTTTACGGAACTGAATGGCGGGTTGGAAAAGGCTACTGCACAGTCGAGGAAGTCCAGTCGCGCAATGAAGGCGCACGCATAAGGAACGTGGGGATTACGATAGAGACAAGACCTGACTGGACAGAGAAAGAGCATATCGATACCATTCTTGGCCTTGGGGCGACGAAGGTGGAGATAGGGGTGCAGAGCACTTACGACTTCATCCTCGCAGGCATACAGCGCGGGCATACGGTGGCTCAAAGTGCGGCTGCCAATACGAGGCTTCGCGACAGCGGGCTGAAGGTGGGGTTCCATATGATGCCAGGGCTTCCTGGCTCTACGCCTGAATCTGATTTTCGCATGTTCAGGACATTGTTTGAGGATGAGCGCTTTATGCCTGATTATCTCAAGATATACCCGACTCTGGTGACAGAGGGAACGAAGCTTCACGGGATGTGGGAGCTTGGGAATTATGCGCCGCTTGAAGTGCTTGAGGCTGTGGAGCTGCTTGCAAGAATTAAATCCATTCTTCCAAAATGGGTTCGTTTGCAGAGGATACAGCGGGATATCCCTGCCTACCAGGTGCTTGCGGGAATAAGGAAGAGCAATATAAGGCAGCTTGCCAAACAAAGACTTGCGGAAATGGGGGGGAAGTGCAATTGCATCAGGTGCCGCGAGGTTGGGCACAGGATGAACGAGGGTGAGGAACCAGGGAACATCGAACTGACTATGGAAGAATACAGGGCATGCAGCGGCAGGGAGCATTTCATTTCATTCGAGGATACTGCGAAGGATATTCTCATAGGGTTTATCAGGCTGCGTTTCCCTTTCGCGCCACACAGGAAAGAGCTTCGAGGCGCTGCGCTTGTGAGAGAATTGCATGTTTATGGCGCGATGGTTCCCATTGGAGAGAGCGCGGGCGAGGCTCAGTGGCAGCACCGCGGATACGGCGAGGAGCTTCTGGCGCAGGCTGAGGAAATTGCAGGCGAGGCGGGTTACAAGAAGATAGCGGTGACAAGCGGCATCGGCGTGAGGGATTACTACAGGAAATTCGGGTACGCGCGCGAAGGTGCGTATATGACGAAAAAGTTTTAATTTTTAACCCAAGATGAACACATCATGTGCGGCATAGCAGGCGCGTCAGGAAAAGGCTCGGAAGAACTTGTCAGAAAGATGCTTGAAGCAATCAAGCACAGGGGACCCGATGGCTCAGGCACATATTCCGCAGGGAACATCACCTTAGGCAATGTCCTGCTCAAAATCACAGGCGATAAACACCAGCCCCTCATAGATGGCGGCGTGCTCACGTACAACGGGGAGATTTATAATTTCAAGGAAATCGCGCAAGAGCTTCATGTCACAACAGATTCGGATAGCGAGGTGCTCTTTGCTCTAATTAGTAGAAAAGGCATAGAAGCCACGATTACCGAATTGGATGGTGACTACGCATTTGCGTATGCAGAGAAAGAAAAGCTGCATCTTGTGCGAGATCCTGCTGGCGTAAAACCGCTTTTCTATGCCAGGAATGGTGAACTCTTTGCCTTTGCATCGGAAAAAAAGGCGCTTGCTGCAATCGGGATGAACGAGATTCTTGCTCTCAAGTCAGGGCACATGCTTACTTACAACTCAGGCAAAATCGTTGAAAAAAAAGTGGCAGGCTTTGCCACAGGCGAGCGGATAAACGACGAGGCTCTGGCTTCTTTGGCTTTATTCAATGCAATAGACTG
Organism: uncultured Candidatus Methanoperedens sp.; assembly: GCA_964465515.1. Classification (GTDB taxonomy): domain Archaea; phylum Halobacteriota; class Methanosarcinia; order Methanosarcinales; family Methanoperedenaceae; genus Methanoperedens. The sequence continues at coordinate 9,497 of CAYXIP010000016.1, forward strand.
CGCAGTGAAAAAACGCCAATATAAGCCCTGCGCCGTTGCATTCTCAGGCGGGCTTGACAGCTCCCTGATTGCGGCGCTGTGTCATGACGCAGAGCTTTATTCGGTCGGCATGGAGGACTCGCATGATATTCAACACACAAAAAGGGCGGCTAAACTTCTTGGATTTTCTGATAAGTTTCACGCACATGAACTTACGGCAGATGAAGTAGAGGCTGCCATTCCAGATGTAATAAAAGCAATCGAGTCATCTGATCCGCTGAAGGTAAGTATAGCATTACCTTTATTTTTTGCATCAAAGGCTGCCCACAGAGATGGAATTCGCGTGATGCTTTCAGGTCAGGGCGCAGATGAACTCTTCGCAGGATATAAAAGATACGAATCCTTGAATGCACATGAGCTTGAATCCGCGCTTCAAAAAGACCTTGAGAATATTGCTGAGAACAACCTTGAGCGGGATGATGCCGCAAGCATGGCAAATGCTGTTGAGCTTCGCGTCCCTTTCCTTGATAAAGATGTGGTGGAACTGGCTTTACGGATTGCGCCCGAACTTAAGATACGCAACGGAATGCGCAAATACATACTGCGGCTTGCAGCAAAGAAAATTCTGCCCGATGAGCTCGTCTTTAAAGAAAAGAAAGCGGCGCAGTACAGCAGCGGGATTTATTCGGCAATAAAGAAACTTGTCAGGAAAAATGGATACAGGGGAGAGCGAGCCCTTGGGAGGTATCTTTTGGACAGGTTAAAGACCCCTTATTTAAATACGGGGACTAATAAGATTAGAAACTATTCTGAGAGAATATTATGAACATAAACGACCTGAAATTCGAAGATGGTCTGCTAACAGCGATAGCCCAGGATTATAAAACAGGCGAAGTGCTCATGGTTGCCTTCATGAACAGGGAAGCCCTCGAAAAGACTATAGAAACAGGGAGGGCACACTACTGGAGCAGGAGCAGGCGCAAACTCTGGAAAAAAGGGGAGAGCTCAGGCCATGAGCAGATGGTTCACGACATATTGATTGACTGCGATACCGATGCAGTGCTGCTGAAGGTTGAACAGATAGGCGGTGCCTGCCATACCGGATACAGGTCGTGTTTTTACCGCACGCTCGAAGGAAAGGTCATCGCCGAGAAATTGTTTGAACCAGAAGAGGTTTACAGGAAATAATATCCGTACTCTACAGGTCTCATTTTCTATCCATCTGCCAAATGCCGCACCTTTCTACCTGTTCCTTATCCTCCCAACTATCCTTCTTTTCTTCTCAACAGCCTGAGCCGCAGCCTCATCCACTGCCTTCTTCATATCCTCGAAGTTCTTCGGCGTTTTCTCACCCACAAGCTTCTTTATTGGCGTATAGGCAGACTCCCTGAACCTCGGCGTAAAATCATGAACTTCTCCATCAATAACAAGTTCAGCTCCCTTACCCTCCTCCACCTTCCCCACAATATCGATAGCCACGCCCTTTCTGCGTATGCAATCAATAATCTCCTCGGCATGCTCAGGCGGCGTGATTATCAAAAGCGCATCCAAAGATACTCCTAAGTAATCGATCTCAAGCGAATCGAGCATACCAAGCACCTTTTTATTCACAAGCAAGCGCATCTTTTCTTCCTCGAACACAAGTTTAACGCCCGCAGTCCTTGAAATCTCCTTCGCATCGCCCCTGACCCCTCCGTTTGTCACATCAGTCATTGCATGGATTCTCGCAGTCAACCCAGCCTCAAGCAGCGCCTCGCAGGCATCAATGAACTTGAGGTTAATCGTCTCATCCACGATGTGATGCATCCCGTAATAAAGCGCAGCCGTTGAGATTGTCCCTCCTCCAGCCCCTTCTGTCATGAGAATAACATCGCCTGGCTTTGCCTGTATGCGTGCAGTCAAGCTCTCCGCGATTCCAACAGCGCCCACGCCGCCAGTCATCCTTTCCCCTATGACCATGTCGCCTCCAATTCTGAGCGTGCTGCCAGTAATAAGTGGTATGCCAGTCAATTCCGAGACTGTTGTGATGCCTGCGATGTGGTCGAATATCTTTGCCACATCGCCGTCATCAGCCACATGGATGTCCGAGAAAAGTGCAACAGGGCGCGCGCCCATGACATACACATCACGGAGGGCTGCCCGCGCCACATGAAAGCCTGCAAGGAAAGGGAAATCCGAGAGGCGGGAATGCATCCCGTCGATGGTAACCACAAGATACTTTCCACCTGCGCGCACAACGCCTGAATCGTCAAGATGCGATGAATCCACGACTGCAGAAGTTCTCCCTATTACCTCTGCAATCTTCTCATGGGTATAGAAATCCCCGCCGCCGCGCGAGCCGACCCCGAATTCCCCCATTGTAACGCCCGAGATTATTGGCTTCAGTATATCGCCTTGCGGGTTTATGGTGGCTTTTGCTTCCACAATAACTGCGCTTGCTATCTTTTCGGCATGCTTTCGCGAGATGTTTTTTATCTCAAGTATCCTGTCTGTAAGCTTTTCCCGCAGAGCTTTATCGTTTATCAGGATTCCGCGCTTGGCATAGCCTTCAAGGTCCATAGCTCTCCACGAAATTCAAAAGCATCCGAAGTCCTGTTGCGCCGCTTTTTTCAGGGTGGAACTGAGTCCCAACGACATTTCCGACTTCGTTTGCGATAATGGCAGGGAACTTATGCCCGTAATCGCAAAGTGCAGCCTCGTATTTCTCGTCCGTGCTTACATGGTAGGAGTGCACGAAATACACAAATGAGCCGTTATCAACGTTTTTTAGCAATGGAATATCCTTTTTAATAATAATCGAGTTCCATCCCATGTGCGGAACCTTGAGTTCAGATGGCGGAAACCTTATCACCCTTCCCGGAATTATATCGATTCCCCTGTGCAATCCCCCTTCCTCGCTCTCCCTTGCGAGCATCTGCATGCCAAGGCATATACCGAGGAGAGGTTTCCCTTCCTCAACGGCATCCTTCACCACGCGCGTAAGTGTAGAAAAATGCATCATCGCATCGCGGAAAGCCCCGACGCCAGGGAGTATCAGGGCATCGGCGCTGTCGATTGCCGAGGGCTCGTTTGAGATTTCAACGTCTGCGCCCACGTATTGAAGGGCTTTCTCTATGCTGCGCAGGTTTCCAAGACCGTAGTCGATGATGATGAGTTTCATTTTGCACTAATTAGCTTTTAAATACTTAAACCCTCAAGCCTTCTCGCCGCCTCCGTCAACGTCTCATCCTTCTTGGAGAACGTAAACCGAAGCTTGTGCTTTCCCGCCTCGCTCCGATAAAAACTACTTCCCGGAACTGCTGCCACACCGATTTCTCGCACCATGTATTTTGCAAAAGCCATGTCATCCATCTCTATGCCCTCCGGTATATCAGCCAGTATGTAATACGCCCCTTCGGGCATGCTGCATTTGAATCCTGCCTTTATCAAAGCATTGTAGAGAAGCTTTCTCTTCCCGTCATACATTTTTACAAGCTCTTTATAGTACGAATCCGGAAATCCCAGCGCAGTGACGCAGGCATGCTGCAGCGGCGCAGGCGCCCCAACAGTGAGGAAATCATGCACCTTTCTGATAGCGGATGTCAGGTTTTTTTCTGCAAGCGCATAGCCGATGCGCCAGCCGGTGACGCTGTATGTCTTTGAGAATCCGCTTATGGTTATCGTCCTGTCCTTCATATTGTCCAGTGAACCGATGCTGACATGCCTTCTGTTGTCGTAAATGATATGCTCATATATTTCATCAGTAACGGCTAAAACATCAAAGTCAACACAGAAGTCCGAAATCAATTTCAACTCATCTCTTGTAAAAACCTTGCCACAGGGATTATTCGGGGTATTGAGTATCAAGGCACGCGTCTTTTTATTAAAGGCAGAGGCAAAGGCATCCTCATCAATGCCATTGTCCTTGTTTAAAGGGACAAAACGAGGAACTGCGCCTGAGACTGCTGCATCGGGTGCGTAGTTCTCATAAAAAGGTTCGAATACCACAGCCTCATCGCCTTCGTTTATTATGGCAAGCATAGAAGCCATCATTGCTTCGGTGGAGCCACACGTAATGGTGATCTCGTTCTCGGGGTCTGCCTCTATTCTGTTATACTCGCGGGCTTTTCTTGAAATCTCCTCCCGCAGGTCTTTTGCGCCCCATGTAATGGAATACTGGTTGTAATCCTCCATGATTGCAGAAGCAGCGGCGCGCTTTAATTCCAGAGGTGCTGGAAAATCAGGAAAACCCTGGGCAAGGTTGATGGCATCATATTTTAATGAGAGGCGCGTCATATCGCGAATCACAGACTCTACAAAATGCTCTACACGATGGGATAACATGGGTGTATCAAAAGACTTTAGTGTATATTTAGCTTCTGTGGCTATTTTCTCCACTGGAAACAAAGGGGGGTCATGATAACGAGGGATATCTGTTCCAACAGGGCAAATAATCCGCTGCAAACCGTTACTTTTATATTTCACTTATTCAATGGTAGGCGAAAAGGTGACCCAAATGGTAGCAAAAGTAAACACCGACGAATGCACAGGCTGTGGAATATGCGTAGACGAATGCCCAGCAACAGCAATAGAACTGAAAAACGAGAAAGCAGTTGTGGATGAGGATGAGTGCACCGACTGCGGCACATGCGTGGACGCATGCCCGAACAGTGCGATCAAGGTAGAGCAATAAGACCCCGATTAGACCCCGTATTTAAATACGGGGATTATTAACGACTATGTCAAAAATAAGGGCAGGAGTGCTCGGCGCAACAGGCAACGTAGGTCAGAGATTCATAGAGCTACTGAGCAACCACCCTTGGTTTGAGCTGACATCGCTGGCAGCGTCGGACAGGAGTGCGGGCAAAAGATACGGCGATGCAGTGAGCTGGAGGCTTGAAAGCAAAATCCCGCAAGATGTCGCTGATATGACAGTGGTTCCTGTTGACCCGAAGAAAGTTGATGCAGACATTGTTTTCTCTGCTCTACCTGCCGACCTTGCCAGAACAGTTGAGCCTGAGTTTGCAAAAGCTGGTTTTGTGGTCGCAAGCAATGCCAGTGCTTTGCGTATGGTGAAAGACATCCCGCTTGTCATCCCTGAGGTAAACCCCGATCACCTCGGTCTTATCGATGTACAGCAGGACAGGCGCAAATGGGACGGCTGTGTGGTCACGAATCCCAACTGCACAACTATTATGATGACAGTGACATTAAAGCCGCTCATGAGGTTCGGGATTGAGAAAATCTACATCGCATCGATGCAGGCAATTTCTGGAGCAGGATACGATGGCGTACCTTCGATGGCGATTCTGGATAACGTGATTCCTTACATTGAAAAAGAAGAAGAAAAAGTTGAAACCGAAACAAGGAAGCTTCTTGGCGAGTTTAACGGGAGCGAGGTTGTTGATGCCCCATTCAGGGTGAGTGCAAGCTGTAACCGAGTAAACGTAATGGACGGGCATACAGAAGCGGTCTGGGTGGAAATGGATGAAAATCCATCGCCTGAGGATGTTAAAGAGGCTTTCCTTAAGTTTGACCCCGGTTTGTCTGATCTGCCTACGGAGCCCACACCTGTAATCGAGGTTAAGGAAGAAAAGGACAGGCCCCAGCCGCGCATGGACAGGAATCTCGGAGGCGGGATGACAGTTTCAGTTGGTCGAATCCGCCCGGGCATACGCTACATCTGCATGGGGCATAATACCATAAGGGGCGCGGCAGGAGCAAGTGTGCTGAACGCCGAGCTTTTGAAGAAGATGGGGAAGCTATAAGTTGACTTTTCTATTAATTTTTCCTTTTTATCTTCATCAAGATTATTTTTAAGGACAGCCCAGCAACTATCCCGAATAAAATAACCGTGTATGTCCATTTAGGGACTTTTTCTGAAGAAGGTAAGGCTAAGAATAACAAAGAACTCAGGATAGAAACGGCGCCGTCCTCGCCGTGCGGTTTTCCCACGTAGCGTTGATGTTGCCCGCTGTGTCCACCGTGCGGGTGCTTATTGTGTATTCTGTGTTCGCTGTAAGCCCTGTTGCATTATAGTACTGCGTGCCGTTTGTGACGTTTGTCCGGAAGCTGCCGTCGAGATAGACCATCACCCTGTCGAAGTCGGAATCTGCGGGGTCTGTCCACGTCCAGTTGATGTAGGTCGTGGCGTAGGTGCTGTTCGTCAGGTTGGTGACGCTTGCGGGCGGCGTTGTATCTACCGTGAAATTTACAGCGCTTGAATTCCAGTTGCCAACGGTGTCGTTAGCACGCACGACAAGCATGTTCGCCCCTTCTGCCGCAGTGATGGTGGTGTTCGGGGTGAACGACACGTTCGCGCCGCCATTCAGCGAGTTGAGCCATTCACTGATTGTCTCGTCTGCCGAGACATTCAGCGGGATTGTCGCAGTGTTGTAGGTCCTGTTCTGCGGACTTTCCACCGTTATCACGGGCGGCGTTATATCCGCCACGTTCCACACCCACTGCGCAGAGGCTGTTTCTCCAGTGGATTGTGTAGCTGTTGCAGTTACATTGTGCGTCCCTGCAACGCCTATGGCAGTGTAGGAACCTATGCTGCCGACATCGACTTGGACTTGGAGGGTATCCAAGTATCAAGTAATGTTTTCAATTGTTCCTACATCGCCAACAGCCCGGAGCGAGAACTGCTGGCTTGCGCCTTCGGTGCTATTTACTGGCGATGCTGGGTCAACATTACCAAAAATGACCCGTGCAAACGCCGGTGTCGCCAATGCTATGATAAAGATAGAAAATGCCAATAAAATCTTATAATTATCGCCCTTCGCTTTTACCTGCGCCGCCTGTGGCTTATTGCTTCGCCCCCCCCCCCGAACAAAATATTAACACAGTCATCCCAGCCGCAATCCTGAGAGGGCGCCTTCCTTGAGTTCTATTGCTATCCATTTTGCCACCGCGATGCTGCACTGCTATACCTGTTTTCGAGCAGATGCGCTTATTATTTGAGGTTTGAAAGCTGTAAAACTATAAAAAAGTTGTGGAATCGTCAGTGTAAAATAATTTTTAAACTGAATCCTGAAGACATTATTAAAAGGCGCATATAGGCTTATAAATAAGCACAGACAATATATAAAGTACTGCACAATTATTATGCAAACTCCGAGGTCACAACTATGACAGAAGCAACGGCAGTTGAAAGTACTTTATTGGAAGATTTACATAAGCTTGGATTAATCAAAAAAGAGGAAGACGTTATCAAAGACGCACTCGGCGAAATGCTCATAAAATACGGCAGATTTCCCAAAGAAACCGCCCGCAGTATTTTGAACTCAAAAATATCCGGAAAGCTCAGCGACACTGTTGCGGAATTGAGAAGTGAATGAACGTATACATAGACACCAGCGCTTACGTGAAAGAATATCACGATGAAGCGGGCAGTGAGCTGGTTCATTCGGTTTTTGAGAGCGCAAAAAGCGGAGACGCTCTGCTCATAACCTCTTTATGGACGATAAGCGAGTCCATAAACACAATAGACCGGCATTTCATGTGCCATGAATTAAATAAAGAGGAATATAATAACGTCTTGGGGGCTATTTTCACTGACATGTTTGAGATGTTTGATAACAAGAATTTAAATATTGTTGACATTGATACAAACCTCGTTAAAATGTCATGGGAATACATTTCATCCGAGCATCTATCCGCAGCGGATTCGCTCCATCTCGTAACAGCAATGAAATCAAACACAGATGTATTTTATGCGGCAGATAAAAAGTTGATCGGTATTGCCAGAAAAAGAAATCTGAATGCGGTGGATGTAGAAGAGATCTGATTCAGTCGATTTATTTAGTGCAGGAAATGCCTCATCCCCGTAAAAACAAGTGAAACCCCCAGCCTGTTCGCAGTATCGATCACTTCCTTATCCCTTATCGAACCTCCGGGCGACACTATGTACCTTACGTGGTTCTCTGCCGAGTAAATGATGCTGTCATCGAATGGAAAGAAAGCATCGCTTGCAAGCACGCATTCGCTCATGATACTTTTAATATACTCATCTTCGCTCACATCAGGTTTTTCCCGCTCGTACAGCATCTTCAAATTCTCTACAGCCTTTGTGGCAGCCAGCTTTCGTATCGCATCCACCCTGTTCGGCTGACCTGCACCAATTGCAAGTATCTGGCAAAACCCTTTTTCATACTCGCGAGCAATAACAACGGCATTCGACCTCGTGTATTTGCAGGCAGTAAGCGCAAACTCAGCCAGCCCTTTTTTCTCTTCAGGGAAAGGATGCTGCGTTACCACTTCCCATTTCTCATACAATCCCCTGTTGCGGGACTGAACAAGCATACCCCCGACGATATAGCGATACATATTCTCAAGCGGCACGCCATTCTCCATAGAAAGCTCAAGAATCCGAAGGTCTTTGCTCTTGTTCTTTAAAAATTCCAGCGCATCATCATCGTATTCCGGAGCTATTATCATTTCCACGAACTTGCCCTTCAGGTATTCTGCAGTCGCAAGATCGAGTCTGCGTGTCATGCATATTATGCTGCCAAACGATGACATCGTGTCGCCTTCCCATGCTCGCGAAAGTGCCTCGGCAGGCGTTCTCCCGGTTGCAAATCCGCACGGGTTGCAGTGCTTGACCACGACGACGGCAATACTATCCTTAAATTCAAGGGCGAGATTCAATGCGCTCTCGGCATCAAGGTAATTGTTGTACGACAGCGCCTTGCCGTGCAGTTGCCTTGCATTTGCAACAGAAGGTTCACTAACACAGGGCTCTTTATAGAATTTTGCCTTCTGATGCCAGTTTTCCCCGTACCTTAGCGTTCTCCCCTCCACGAATTTCAGGTGCAGGATATCCTCGTTCGCAAGCTTTTGGGAGAGGTATGTATCGATAGCGCAGTCGTAATCCGCTATCCTGCGAAATGCCTTAACTGCAAGATGCTCTCTGGTATTGAGGCTTATTTCACCGTGCTCAAGTTCTTTTAGAATCAAGGGATAATCATGAGGGTCTGTTATTATAGCCACATGCCTGTAATTTTTTGCTGCAGCCCTGACGAGAGCAGGTCCTCCGATGTCTATATTTTCGATGGCATCTTCGAAACTTCTGCCTTCGGCCACAGTTTTCTCAAATGGATAGAGGTTAACAACAATGATGTCCATGAATTCGATGCCCTGCTCTGCAGCCTCCTTTACATGCAATGGATTATCACGGAGTCCGAGAATGGCGCCGTGAATTTTAGGATGAAGCGTTTTTACTCTGCCCTCCATCATTTCAGGAAAACCTGTAAGTTCGCTTACATCCTTAACTTCTATGCCTGCATTTTTTAAAACTTTTGAAGTCCCGCCTGTGGAAATTATCTCAAAGCCAAGCCTTGAAAGCCTGGTTGCAAAATCAATTGTTCCGCTTTTATCTGAAACGCTGATTAAGGCTCTCTGCAGAATTTATCACCTCTCCTCAATAGAAAAAGAAGGGTATAAGTTTTTCCTTGAGTTTTTAGAAACCTTATTTTATAACCAAAGCCTACTATTACCTCATGGCAGACCTAATAATCAAGGGTGGCAAGGTACTCGTCACTAAAGGTTTTATCGAGGACGGGGTTGTAGTCGTTGAAAACGGTTCAATCACTTCTGTGGGGAAGAACACGAACGAGAGGGCAGAGAAGGTAATCGATGCAAAAGGCTGTGTCGTGTTGCCGGGCCTTATCAATGCCCATACACACCTTGCTATGACTCTTTTCCGAGGTTTTGCAGATGGTCTTCCCTATAAGGACTGGATAGAAAGGATTCAAAGAAAAGAGGCGAAGTTGACTAACAGAAGCGTAAGGGCTGGCACATATCTCGGTGCGCTTGAGATGATTAAAACTGGTACCACATCCTTTGCTGATATGTACATCCACATGGAGGAGGTGGCGAAGGTAGTGGAAGAAACAGGTATGAGAGCGTCCCTGGGATTCGGGATGATCGAAGGGCTCAATGAGGATTCTGATACAAAACTGAGGAACAGGGCGGATTTTGTAAGGAAATGGAACAGCGCAGCAGGAGGCAGGATTACGACCATGTACGCGCCGCATTCGGCTTTGTCGTGTTCAAAGGAATTCCTGATAAAAGTGAAGGAAAGAGCGAGAAAGGATAATGTCGGTATTCACATCCATGTGCTTGAGACAGAAGATGAGTTGAATTTGATGAAAAAGCGATACGGCATGTGCTCCATAAAATTCCTCAACACCATTGGTTTTCTCAGCAGGGATGTTCTTGCTGCACACTGCGTCTGGCTCTCGGATGACGATATTGATCTCCTGAAGGACAAGAATGTCAATGTTGTCCACTGCCCGGCAAGCAACATGGCTCTTGGTGTCGGTATTGCGCCCGTTCCGAGGATGCTTGAGAAAGGCATAAACGTGGCGCTTGGCACCGATGGCGCAGCCTCAAGCGGCAGCCTTGATATGTGGACGGAGATGCGTTGCGCTTCGTATCTTCATAAGCTCAAAGACCCGAAAGCGATGCCTTCATCCAAAGTCCTTGAGATGGCGACGTTGAACGGGGCGAAGGCACTGGGGATAAAAGCCGGGGTTATTGCGCCCGGATATCTGGCTGATATTATTCTTGTTGATGTTAAAAAACCGACTTTTGCCTCCTCAAACCTTTGCTCTGCTCTTGTTCACGGTGCTTCGGGATGCGATGTGAGAGCAACGATAGTGGGCGGAAAAATACTGATGGAGGATTACGAAGTAATACTTGATGAAGAGAAAATAATCGAGGATGCACAGGATGCGATATTAAATATAGAGAATAATTAAAATATAACCGCGACCATTCAGTTCCAAGGTGAAAAATTGTTCGCAATCCAAAACATCCATGCTCGCGAAATCCTCGACTCAAGGGGCAATCCAACGGTGGAAGTCGATGTTTTTACAGAAACAGGTTTCGGGCGCGCAAGCGTTCCCTCGGGCGCATCCACAGGTACTAATGAAGCGCTTGAGTTGAGGGATAAGGACAACCGGTATCATGGAAAGGGTGTCCAGACAGCGGTAAACAATGTCAATACAGAAATAAAAAAAGCCCTTCTCGGAATGGATGTTCGAAACCAGCGCGATATAGACAGAAGAATGATCGGACTTGACGGAACACCGAATAAATCAAGGCTCGGCGCCAATGCAATCCTCGGTGTCTCGCTTTCTGTTGCCCACGCTGCAGCGGAGTCACTCGGGCTTTCGCTTTATCGATACCTTGGAGGCACGAACACGTTCACGCTTCCCTGTCCCACGATGAACGTGATAAACGGGGGAAAACATGCAGGCAACGAGCTTGCAATACAGGAATTCATGATTCAGCCAGTCGGAGCAAAGACATACTCGGAAGCCCTGCGCATGGGGGCTGAGACATATCATTCCCTTGGCACCGTGCTTTCGAAAAAATACGGCACTTCCGCAGTCAATGTGGGATACGAGGGAGGTTATGCCCCTCCACTTAAGAATACAAAGGATGCACTTGATTCCCTGGTCTTTTCCATTGAAGAAATGGGATATGAGAAAAAAATCACCATCGGTCTGGATGCTGCAGCTTCCGAGTTTTTCAGGAAGGATAAATACCACATAGATGGGAAAGAACTTACAAACGAGGAGCTTTCGGATTATTACACCGACCTTGCCAAGACCTATCCCATCCTCTATATAGAAGACCCGTTCCATGAAGAGGCGTTCGATGATTTTGCGGCTTTGACAAAAAAACTGAAGGATAAGATAATCGTTGGGGACGACCTCTTTGTGACAAATCCAAAGCGGCTTGAAAAAGGTATAAAAATGCGTGCAGCGAATGCATTGTTGCTCAAGGTCAACCAGATAGGCACGCTGTCAGAGGCTTTTGAAGCTGCAAGGCTTGCGCAGAAAAACAGGTATAAAGTGGTTGTAAGCCACAGGTCTGCCGAAACCGAGGATACCACGATTGCGGATATTTCAGTGGCTATCGGCGCAGAGCTTATAAAAACCGGAGCGCCTGCACGAAGCGAGCGCAATGCAAAATACAACCAGCTGCTGAGGATCGAAGAGGAACTGGGGAAAGCGGCAAGATATATTCAGCTTTGAGTTAACGGTGGCGACGATTACGCAGGAAGAAATTCCTTACCAACAATCTTTTCGGCTGCTCTGAAAGCTATTGCTGCGATCGTTAGAGATGGGTTCACTCCTACTGTTTCTGGGAAAACTGATCCATCTATCACGTAAAGGTCAGGGTAGATTTTGTTCTTGTTTGATGAGCCGTCATTCCAGAATACCTGCCCATAGCTATCCACAACACCATTTTCAACATTATCCCCCATCGTGCATCCTCCCAGAGGATGCAGAATTACAGTTGAGCTATTTTTTGGTTCATCGAATTTCCATAAAGGTGTGAACACCCTCTCCTCACCTCCCTTATCTATCTTTCCAGCTAACTTTTTCATTCCCTCTAAAATGTCCTTGAATACCTTATTGTTCTCTTCTGCTGGCCATTCTACACACAGCTTCTCTCCAGGATCATTTTTATTTTCCATATCTTCCCATTCTGTTTTTAGTTTCAGAATACCAGGCTTTTCCCCTCTGCCCATACAGGAAAAGACGAAGAACTTCGACATGCGCTCCTCTGGAGACGCGTAAGGGTCTGCATAATCAGTGGTTGCAAAAGTTAATAGACGCTCCATGAACCTGCGCGTGGTCTCATCTTCGAGGGGTCTATTCTTAAGTATGTTTTTAAGGACATTCCTCACCGCATCATCATTCCAGGCGTTTGAGAATAGACTGACCTGCTTCCGAAGGGACAATCTCCGAAAGATCAAATCCATAGCTCCAAATCTATACAACAACCTTATATCCTGAGATAGCTTCTTCCAAAAATCCCCCCCAATCTTTCCTTCTAAATCAGCGGTTAACTCAAGTATTGTAGCAAAGGCAGGCGCCACCATCTTAGGAATGGTTGAATCTTCGATTGTGTAAGCGAACTCTTTTCCATCGGTTTTGAAGGCGATATGTGCTGTGTTGATAGGACCTCTCGTTATATCTATCGTTCTGTTTTCAAGCGTCATGAAGCCAAGTATATCGCATTTGTAAAGAACTTCTTTCCAAGCATCTCACTTAATTTGAGGTGATTTCTTTCTTTACATTTCATCAGCAGTTCGTTAGAACCGAGAGTGCCTGCTGCAATTACCAGGATTTTACTGCGCATCTTTCTTCGCCGTCGTTCCTCAGTTTTTGGGTCATACTCGAAAAAACTTATAGCATATTTGTACTCCTCGCCTTCGTTGAATTCAATATCGTAAACTTCGCTGAGTTCACGTACCTCTAAAGGCTTCGGTTTTGCCGGGGGTTTGGGATTCCGGAACCTGAAACCAAATAACTCTGCTGCGCCGCATAACCTGTTAAAGCGCACATTTTTAGGATTTCTCTTTAATTCATCGTAAACAGCACTTTTATCCATTAAATCACCCCCATCTCCCCCAGCCTCTCAGGCAAATACGTATCAGTCACATAATCCAGCCCTTTCCCCGCAAAAGCCTGCTGCTCAGCCTTCTTCCCGATCTTCAGCATCAGGTTGATCTGCTCCTTCCAGTAGGGCGTGTCAAACCTCGGGTCTGTAAGCTCGCTGTTCAACGCCTTGACATCCTGCTCGTTCAATTTGTCCGTGGAAAGCTCATACTCCACGATATCAGAAGCCTGCACACCGATGAACTTCGCCGCAGGAGTAGCCATGAACTCGGAGAGATGTGCGCTCTTGATGGCGCCGTATGCCACGCTTGCGTATATCCTGAAGCTCCACGGGTCGCCATCCGTGAACACCACAACAGGCAGCTTTAGCTCCTCATGCATGCGCTTGATTATCCTTCTTGTACTGCGCGCGGGCTGCCCCTTCAGGTGCACAAGTATGGCATCGAACTTCTCGTCAAACCCGTTCTCGATAAGCCTGTCCTGCATACCGCCTGTCTCTATGGCGATAATGAACTTCGCATCGTGCTCAAGGAACTTAATCGTCTCCACGTTGTATGGTATCTGGTATCCCGCCTCGCCCACGTCCTCCTGGCAGTGCATGGTGCGCTCGCCGCGCTTTGTTATCTCCTTGAGCTTAAGAGGGCCGTAGAGCGTTGCGCCGTTCTCCTCAGGTCGCACATGGAAATCCTCACGCTGGAGCGATGTGATTATCTCAAGGTCTTCGATGAGCCTGTCACTCTCAGCCTGCTCATGGAATTTTGCTATATCCCAGTTCTCGCTGATGTAATACAACTCCCTCAGGGTCGAGCTCTTATTCTGGTCAAGATGCCCTTTTATCAGAAGCTCAACGACATGAGAGGTCTTAAGAAGCTGCGTTGCCCCCTTTGCGGTTTTAGCGCTGCGCAGGCTTTCACCATCGCCATAGACCCATACATCGCTATCCTCATCGAGTTCGATATTCTTCTTGGTGCGGGAAGGCAGCACGATGTGCGGGATGGTCTCGCTTTCGAACTGCTCGTAGAAATCCTGCACCAGTTTTTTAAGCGTGGTCTTCGCGAGGGAATCGCGCATCTCCTTATTGCTTTTCTCGGTCAGAGTTTCACCGCCAGAGAACTTAGGCGAAAAGTTAAAACCACAGAGAGCACAGAGAACACAGAGACGTGGTCAAAAAATCTCTGTGCCCTCTGTGTCCTCCGTGGTTCATTCGGAAATATTCCATTGATTCTGCTGAATAATTTCCTTGAGATAATTAACCGCAGATGAACGCCCCGAGTCGCGCCTCGGGAGGGCGCATCCACGTCAACCGTTGCGCCAGTTGGCGTCGCCCACACGTATGGCAAAGCCATACGTGGAGATACGCATCTATGCACGGCGGCGGGCATGCCGCCGATGAACGCAGATTTGTTGTCAGGCGTCATGGTACTCTAAAGATGTTTTTACCAGATACAGAAGGAAGTTTAGGCACTTGCAACTCTCACCCTAAAGACTTCGGTATATGACCGCGCTTGCTCCTGCGCGACTTCAAGAACAAGTTGCATTGCTTCTTTAATATTTTCGAGAGCTTCTTCTTTACTGTCACCTTCACTTATCGCAGCGGGAAGTTCAAGACATTGAGCGGTATATCCCCTTTCATCAGATTCTTCGAGTTTTACTGTGAATTGCATGTTCGATAATTAGATTTGTGGTAATTAAAACTATTGCATAGATAGATCGCTGAAAGCTGAAAACATAACTTTTTGCGTTCTTTGTGAACTTCGATTTTAGTATTGAATCATCGCAAAGAGAGGCATGGACGCAAGAATTAGAAACGCATCGTTCGCACTTTGCGTCTGCGCCAGGTTCTGTGGCGAAGTGATTGAATTATTTTTGACTGTGTGGTGCGCCCTTCCTGAGTTTTGCGGGCGTGATGATGGGGATCGGGTGCGTGATGGCGGGAAGCGATGTCTGGGAGGGAGCGAATTTTCAAAAGTCTATTATTAGCAAAATTCTGAGGTCGCCATATGTTTTCTTAAAAAGTTCGGCTGCCAGTTTCTCGGCAATCCTTTTGCCCTCATCTGTCAAACAATAATTCTGTGAACGGTAATACCTTAAGAGTCCTTTACTGTGCAGGCTTTTAATTGTTTCATGCAGATTTTTATGAGATTTGGAAGGTAACTTTTTACGTATGGTAGCTTCATTGATGTTTTTATTCTGTGATACATGCAGCTTGCCAAGCAGTTCAAGAAGTTTACGTTCCTCATGCGTAAGATCAATTTCGCTCATTCGAGGCTCAAAGAGTAAGAGCCTTTATAAATCCAGCGCAAAAGAGTTAAGTAGGATAAAAACTAAACTTGAAGAATAGATATTAAACTATGTTCGTGCTATCTGAACTGTTTGGAGACTGCCCGCAGGTCAAAATAGTTGAAACTTTTGCGGAAAATCACGATGATACCTTATCAGGTCCGGAAATTGCGAGAATGACGGGCGTGACAAAAGCAACGGTTTACGCCCATATAAATAAACTATTAAAAGAAGATATAATCAGGAAAGTAAGAAAGGTTGGTAAAACACAGCTTTACCAGCTCAACAATGATAATCCGAAAGCTAAGATTATTTTGATGCTGGAACGATTTATTGTTTCAGAGCGACTGGGAAAACTTGTGGAAAAAGAAAAAGCTGGAGTAGTTTCCAAGTTTGTTGGTGCGCCTCATGCTGCTAAAGCTCTGGAATTAGCGTCACCATAACAGCGCGCCTGCCTGCATTTCGCATCTGCGTCGGGTTTTGTAGTTGAATGGCTGAATTATTTTTGACTGTTGTGGTGCCGTTCCTGAGTTTTGCTGGCGGGATGCTGTGGATTGGGGGTCTTGAGAAGCTGCGTTGCGCCCTTTGCGGTTTTCGCGCTGCGCATGCTCTCCCCGTCGCCATAGACCCACACATCGCTGTCCTCGTTGAGTTCGATGTTCCTTTTGGTGCGCGAAGGCAGCACGATGTGCGGGATGGTCTCGCTTTCGAACTGCTCGTAGAAATCCT
>CAYXIP010000017.1:0-21143 GCA_964465515.1 uncultured Candidatus Methanoperedens sp.
TTGAAGGAACGTCAAGGCAGCCTATCAGGTTCATCATCGTTGACTTGCCGCTTCCTGAAGCGCCTATGATAGCCATAAAGTCCCCTTTCCGTATTTTTACACTTATTCCTCTGAGCGCCGGTACTTCCACTTCACCCATCCTGTAAATTTTCCAGACATCCTGAAGTTCCATTATAGTTTCCATCACATCACCGGTTAAATAACCGTTGATAACCCCAGCGCCTTGGATTCTGGTTCCGGTACCCCGTCATCCATCCGCTGGATTCTATCCTGGTCTTTTCCACCACATTGCCTGTATCCATATCAACAAGAGCGGTCAGGGTTATATTTCCACGGGTGAAAACAACACGCACCACCTTTTTATCGCCGTTTGTGGTGGATATTATAGACCCGTGGTCCTGGACAGTGACATTATAATTGTCATTTCCGATTTCATTTTTCAACCCGTTCTTGGCTGCGTTTATTGCGAAAAACTTTTGACTCTCGTTAAGCGGGAATGCATGCGCCTCTATAAATGTAAACCTGAGCCCGACCGCAACAACCAGCAGCCCGATCATAACCAATGCCAGTGCTTTCCAGAGGTTCATAGTTCACCAGAGGATGAAAGACCATATAAGAATTCCCTGAAATTCTCCTGAAAGCAGTTTTGAAAAAATGAAATCAAGCCGCTGCTATCCTTTTATCAATACCCTGTTTCCCATCCCATCCCTCTGGCGCACTATCAGTCCTCTTCTTTCAAGCCTGTCAAGGAGCCTGCTCACCTTGGGCTCGGAAAATCCTGCCTTTACAACGAGTTCCCTCTGCAGTATCCCGTCATTGTCCATGATTTTCTGGAATAATATCTTTTCATCTCCCTCAAGTATATTGGAAGCCAGCGTTGCCGTACTTTTTATCTCCGGAATTGCGCTCTCCCTCGGGGACAGGATTATGTAGAGGAAAGACATACCGCCAAGCCATGCAGTTATAATAAAAAACAACACTTCATTTAATGAAAAATACGAAGCCCCCTCTACTGGTACTGCCCTGCCGTCCTGTAAAACAAGCTGCACCGGACCAGTTGCAAGAAGTCTATCAATGAGAAGAAGTACTGAAATGATTAATACGATAGCCGATATTAAAATGCCATATGTTCTGATATTTATGCTGATTTTCATTTGAAACCCTTAAGTTATAGATTGAACGTAATAGCCATATCCTTTTCCAATTCTCCTGAAGCTTATTGAAGCCGGCTCACTGCTTCAGTGGTTCCGCTCTCTCCCACATATCCTCAAAGTGCTTTTTCATTTCAGCAGCTAATTTCTTGTCTCTCACATGCACGATGGCAAACAGTTCTTCTTTCTTCACAGGGCTTGAGATTTTAAGATTTACCTTATCGTCGTCGATGACATCAAACAGCGTTGAGGTGAATGTTATCGTCCTGCAAAGCAGGCTCTTGCCAAGGTATCTGGATATGCTCCTTACTGTCTTATCCTTTGCCATATCCGGGTAATTGATGCTCCTGTCTATCAGCATCCTGAACTGCACGCCTCTTTCAAGGGCTCTCAGCAGTGCTTTTCTTGTATCGTTTTTTTCAATATTTTTTGAGGGTAGATATTTTGAAAACTCAGGATACCCTATTGTCAGGCACATTTCCTCATTTACCTGGTTTATCTGCTCTATAATAATATCACGGGTTTCTTCTGAGCCAAGGGCGGCAGTCCAGAACTGTTTATTCCGCGGCGATGGTTTTATTCCCAGAAGCTCCTTCTCAAGCTCGGCAGCCAGCTCGCTGAATCTCATGGATGCCTGCTGGAGTTTGAAACTCTGGGCGCCGAGCAGGTATTTTAATGCCGTCGAAGGCTCAACTGCAGCAAACTTGCGCGGTCTTGTCTCCTGGGCATGTATCATCTTTTTCTCCTGCAGGGAACTTAGAATGTTGTATATCCTTCCCAGCGGAACCCCTGAGGTCGAGGCTATAACATTTGCATCCGCAGAGCCTGTGCGGAGAAGGGTCAGATACACATCGGCTTCGTATTTTGTAAGCCCGAAATTTCTGAGTTTTTCCAGCATGCAATGGTCTTAGCCGGCAGCGATATATAAGCTTATCTGAATAAACCTATTATCCAGTTGTTTTTAGAGTGAAATCCTTATAAGACACCTCGGTAATTAGCTACCTCCAGAGGAAAATGGATCCGCTGCAAAAAGCACTTGTAAGACTTGCCGAAATACAGAGAAAGCATGCAAAATTGCTTGCCTTATTCTTTGTTTTTCTTACAATCATACTCGGGATAGGGCTCAAGGATCTCACAATAAACTCTGATTTCAGGAAAGAAATGCCAAGGCAGCTTCCCATATTTGCTCTCAATGACCGCGTCTCGGATAAGTTCAGAGGGGAGGATACTGTAATCATAGCAGTGCAGATCGATGATTCAGTTGATCTTAAAAGTGCTGTGAGAGACATCAGAGACCCGAGGGTGATACAATCCCTGATTTTCCTTGACGATGAACTCAGAAATGAGCCTACCGTGACAAGCGTTGCTTCGCCTGCAAGTTTTTTCAGGGGAAAAGATCAGGTTACGCCGCAGGAGATAACTACCACGCTCAGCAATCCCCAGGCGAATGCTTTTTTCAGCCGGAATTATAAGATGACACTCATGTATGTCACGGCTGATATAGGCGGGGGCGAGGAGCAGATAAGGAATTTTGATGAGCTTATCCAGAAGCGCATCGATTATACCCCTAAACCCCCGGGTGTCAGATTCGGCATAACAGGCGGGCCGATTCTCAGGATGACAATCTTTGATCTGCTGAAAAGCGATGCTGTTTTTACCCTGATAGTTGCCGCAGTTATTATATTGACATTGCTTTTCGTGATGCAGCGTTCGTATACAAAGGGTATCCTTGTATTCGCCCCCTTATCGCTTGGATTGATATGGACGATGGGAACGCTGGGCTGGCTCGGGATACCGCTTTCTGTTGCTACCGTAGGCTTAAGCTCGATGATACTGGGGCTTGGCGTTGAATACGGCGTGTTCATGTTGAGCAGGTATAACGAGGAAAGAGCCAAAAGAAATACGCAGATTGATTCCCTGAGAACCACTGTGCGTGGGATAGGCTCGGCGATAATAGGTTCGGGTCTGACGGTCATCGTTGGTTTTGGTGTCCTCTCACTCGCTACCGTGCCCATGATACAGCATCTCGGAGAGACCCTTGCGCTCGGTATAGCGTTCTGTCTTCTCGCTGCACTGTTTGTCAATCCTGTTTTTATATTATTGGAAGAGGACTACGAATACTGGAATACGCACAGGAAACTTCAGAAACTTGAGGCGAAAAAAGAAGAGCATTCGTTAAGAGGAAGGTAAATGGCAAACAAAATAATCGAATTATACTCAGGCTTTATCACACGGTATCCGGTCGTGGTGCTGGTGCTCATGCTTGTGGTGTCGGTATTTGCAATACACATGGCAGGAGCAATCCAGACAAAGAAATCCGATATAAAGTCCATGATTCCACAGGACGTCGAAGCCATAAGCACCCTGAACAGCATCGAGAACGAATTCGGAAGCACGAACATCGTGAACTTTGCAGTTGAAATAGATCCTTCGTATAAAGGTTCGGACGAGGTGCGGGATGTAAGAGACCCGAGAGTGGTACAGTATATGGATCAGCTCTCAGTGCTGGCTCTTCATACGGATAATGTGATAGATGTCACAAGCCCGGCATCGGTTCTCAGGAGCATCAATGGCGGGCGGCTGCCCCAATCCACCAGGGAAGTTCAGGAACTTACAAATAAAAATGGGCTTCTTGATAGATATATAAGTAAGGATTATACCCTTGCTCTTGTTACCATTCGCACCACAGACGATGTTGACCTTTCCAAGCTTGAGCCTGAACTTGAAAAAGTACTCGCTGAAGTTCCCCAGCCACCTGGGATTACATCAAGCCTCGGCGGAAGCGTGATGGAAAGCCAGAAAATGCAGCAGGCTATCGCGCCCGATATGGCAAAGACCTCCACGTATTCGCTCATAGGTATCCTGATAATCGTGCTTGTGCTGTTCCGTTCCATAAAGTACGGATTCACACCTATGAGCACCATAATATTCGGGACACTCTGGACTATGGGCTATGTCGGGCTTATAGGAATGGGACTGAGTTCCCAGACATCTGGTGTCGCATCCATGATAATGGGCATCGGAATAGACTTCGGCATACAGCTTGTCACAAGGTACAGGCTTGAACTTGCAAACCTGCCTGCGCTGAAAGTGCACCATCCACACCTCGGGCACAGGGATGCGATGGAGGTAACATTGAACAATGTGATAACCCCGATGCTCACAACAACGCTTGCAGCCCTGATAGGTTTCCAAGCCATGTCCCTCGGGAGGCTGACCTTCCTCGGCGAATTGGGAACCATGATGAGCTATGGGGTTGCAGCAAGCATGATTGCCGCCATAACCATTGTTCCTGCAATTATTCTCATAATAGATACAATGAATATAAAAAATACATACAGAAAAATAATAATAAACTTGAGGTAAGAATATGAATAGAAAACTGACGCAGATTATAGCATTCGGGATGCTGATAACCCTTGTATTGTCAAGCCACGCTATTGGTGCGCCCCTCACTGGAGGGCAGGGAAGCAGAATCCAGGCATATTTCATGAGCCAGGACCCTGACCCCGCAGATGCCGGGAAAAATCTGGATTTACGATGGCAGGTTGTGAATACGCTGGCAACTCCGGCAGAGAGCATGAAGTTCCATCTTGACGTCGAATATCCTCTTTTATTTGAGGCGGGGGATAGTCCTGACCAGGACCTCGGGCCATCCGCTGGTACCAATGATAACCAGGTTTTTTACGTTTTACATTACAAGCTCAGGGTGGCGGATAATGCTATCAAGGGAACGTATAATGTAACGCTTAGCTGGAATACGAATTCAGGCGAGGGATGGACAAGGAAAGAATTTCCGATATACATCGACCCCAAGAGGGCGGATTTCGTGGTGGGAGCGCTTGTAACATCGCCTGAGAAGCTCATAGCAGATACGAAGGAAGCGAAATTATCCATAGATATTAATAATATAGGGAAAGGCAATGCCGAGAATGTGAAGGTAAAACTTTTCCTACCTGTGGGCTTCAATTCCAGTTACAGTTATTCGGATGAGGATAGCCTCGGCATAATTTCCGAAGGCGGCAGCAAGACGGCAACCTTCTACGCGGATGTGGATGAAAATATACAGGAGGGCGATTATAATGCCAGGCTTGAGGTCACGTATAAGGATGAAAACGACGAGAACAATACATACAGGACAAAGACCCTTGACCTCGACATACCCATCAAGCCTGCCCCCTATCTGATAATCGAATCGGTGACAACGGTGCCTGAAAACCTCACGCCAGGAAGTAAAGCCGAGGTTTATATAAGGGTCAAAAACACTGGGAATGAAAAAGCTGAATCCGTATCCTTGAGGGTGTTCAAGGATGCCTCCCAGCCCTTCGAGTTCAATGAAAAATCAGATTTCGTCGGGAAGTTAGAGTCTGGTGAAAGCGGCGATTCTGCGCTTGGATTCACAGTCGATACGAAAGCAGCGGCAAAGAAGTACCTTCTCGATGTGGAATTAAGAGGGATTGATGAGGCGAACAACGTGGTGATTTTCAGCAGGACGCTGCCTTTGACTGTTAACCCGGAAACAAAGGGTTCGCCGTTAGCCTCTGCCAGTGTGGTTGGCGGACTTGTTGTTGTCGGGGCTGTTGTTGCGAGGCATTACTTGAAAAATAAAAGGAATTTGTAGCCAGAGAGAGTTCCCTTGCATTGGCGGGCGATGCAAGTGATCTCTCAAAGCAAACGAAAGTGCGCTAAGATGAAGGATTCTCTATCATATCGAATAAATTGCTCGTGGTCATTACCTTAACAACAGACTGCTTCTTCTTTAATGGCTTATCGTTAGACCAGAGA
This sequence comes from uncultured Candidatus Methanoperedens sp., assembly GCA_964465515.1. Classification (GTDB taxonomy): domain Archaea; phylum Halobacteriota; class Methanosarcinia; order Methanosarcinales; family Methanoperedenaceae; genus Methanoperedens. The sequence continues at coordinate 5,937 of CAYXIP010000017.1, forward strand.
GGAATTCCTTTGGCAAGGCACAGCGCCAGAAATGGCGAATCATCCTTATCAGGAGAGAATTCAAGTGCGTCTTTAAGAAATGGCGCAATATATTCTTTTGGTACCAATTTTATTTTTGAGAGTAAAATCGCCATTAGCTCATTGTACCGTTTTTCGCTCAATCTGGATTTTTCTCTAATTTCTTCCTTGTGCTCTTCGAGTTCTGAAATTAGTCCTTCCGGCGAGTATAATATTAAATTTGGATTCAACAATAAAAGTCTTGAAACCGAGTTTTTAACTATGGCAGAGAAAACAATGTTGGTATCAATAACAAGTTCCATCTATACCAGCTTTTTGTACACTTTTTCCCACATGCCTTTCTTGACCTTTCTTCCCAATACTATAGCATCCTCCTCGGTCAACGTGCTCTCTGATGCAATGGCATCTAATAATTCAAGCTCGGCAGCTGCTTTTCTTATTGCATCTTGCGCTATCCCAGACCAGTCGATGGAAGCATGCCTGCGCATCACATTGCTCAGGTCTTTAGGGATACGTACGGTAACTTCTGACATGGATAGTAAAATGACGCCAGTGGATTTAATAATTTCTGAATAAAACGGGTGGAAATAAAGGCTCGGTAAGGGTTATTTAGAAATAGCTATTGGAATAAGGCCAGTATTGTTGATTGGGGTTGCTTAAAGCTCTTCCACTGGAATGCTATGGTATCCCGATTTCAAAACCTCGTAAATAATATTCGTCTCAATCTTCTCTATTTCCTTCCACGTTCTCAATTCCTCAACCAGTTTATTGAGAACAATCTGCTCCCTCGCAATGCATGCAGCAACTATGGCATAGGTCGGGCCCAGGGAAAGCGCCACGAAAAAGAATTCCTTTCTCGAAGCAAGTTTCTCAGCTATTTTCCTCACATCAATGCCCGGAGCGAGGGTAATCCCCAGGTAAAACACGTTTGTATATCCGAACTCGCGCGGATTGATATTTGCCTGGATTTTTATGTAGCCTGCATCCTCAAGCTTCTTCCTCCTCCTCTTAACGGTGTCATGGGATATTCCTATCCTTCTTGAAATCTCCACATCCTCTATTCTTCCGTCCTGCTGCAGTATCTCCATTATCTTCCTGTCGGTCTCATCCATAATTATCCCATGATGGCTGTAATAAGCTGGCTTTGCTTCTCTGCAATGTCAAATACCTCAATATTATGAAAACCGGCATCCTCAAGCCATTCCCTGTACTGCGCCTCTGTATATGTCCCTCCATTCTCGGTATTTGCCAGCATGTTCACCGCGAACATCTCTGCCATGGGACTTCTCCCGCGCACGAAGTCCTCGATAGCTATCATTCCCTTGCGATTCAAGAGCTTCCTGACGCGCTTTATCAATAACCTGTTCTCCTCTTCTGAATAGATGTGGCAGATATTGCCCATGAAAACAATGTCGAATAACTCACCTTCGAATTCAGATACAAAATCGTTTGTGAAATCCCCCTTTTTCAAGGCAAGTTTCTTGATGTCCTTTAATCCGTACTTCATGCTGACATAATCAATCGACTCGGGCAAATCATAGAGGGTTGTGTTCAAGCCCATGTTCACAAAGGCTTTTGAGTACTTACCCGGCCCTCCTCCGAGGTCGAGAACGTTCCTGGCATTTTTCTTTCTTTCAAGGCAGTGGCGTACGCTATCCTCTACAACCTCGTCAGGTCTTGCCGCCATGGCATCCATGAAAGCCGCCACTTCGCCTTTTTTCTCTCCTGGCCTTGCCCCTTTGATTATTTCGGGAAGCGAAAGCCATGCTTCCATTATATCAAGGAAGTGGGGAAGAGACCCTCCCACATAATCCTCGCCCTTCTCAAGGAAAAGAGCCCGTGCCTTATCAGAAATGATATACACATCCTGATTCTTCTGCACGTATCCAAGAGCACGGAGCGCCTCAAGAATGATGAATAGCGCCCTTTCATCGGCTTTTAGCTCCCGCTTCAGTGCTTTTATGTCTTTTCCCTCGGAGAGGGCTTCAAATATTCCAGCCTTCTGGGCAGAACCCAGCAATACGAGTTTGCTTGCATTATCCCTTGCAGTTTCAAAATCTATATCTTCATCTGGAGTCCACATTTTTGCCATACTGCCTCTTTTGCGAAAAATTCGCAGAAATGATTAAATATTTACCTTTTATATGGTATTAGTCAATTCAATATAAGAATTTATCGTAAAGTATGAACTCTGAATATAATAACATTCCTGAAAGCTACAAATGGACAGCCCTTTCAGTAACCTCTCTCGGAATGCTTGTGGGAATACTCAATGCCAGCACCCTGATAATCGCCCTTCCCACGATGATGGTGAAGCTGAACACAGACCTCTTCGGGATAATGTGGGTGTTGATCAGCTATGCCCTCCTACTCACCATACTTGCGCCCGCATGGGGAAGGCTCGCGGATATCCACGGGCGAAAGAAGCTTTACGTCTGGGGACTTGTGGTGTTCACAATCGGTTCGCTGCTTTCCGGTCTTGCCGCCAGCATAGGTCAGCTTATCGCTTTCAGGGTGCTTCAGGCTGTCGGCGGCTCTATGCTCGTGGCTAACGGCACAATAATAGTAACCGACGCTTTCAGGCGGAGCGAACTGGGAAAAGCAATGGGAATTCTAAGCATGATTTTGGCGGCAGCCTTCGTAGTTGGTCCCATACTTGGAGGTTTTCTCACACTGATAAACTGGCGTCTCAATTTTCTGTTCAACGTCCCCATCGGTATAGTCACCACGCTCTGGGCGCATTTGAAATTGAGAGATATCGCAGAACTGCCCAAGGGAGAAAAGTTCGACCTTGAGGGAATGGTCTTATTCACCATCGCCTTTATCGCATCTATGATATACCTCACGGCGGGATTTGTTCTCGGTCTTACCTCACCTCCAATGCTTCTCTCGCTCGTCATCGGGATCGCGGGTTTCGCCGCCTTTCTCCGCGTTGAAAAAAGGGTAACCTATCCCCTGATAGACCTGAACCTTTTCAGAATAAGAATCTTCTCCTACGGACAGCTAAGCGCTCTTTTGAATTCCATAGCAAGAGGCGCTGTGTTGATTCTCCTGATTCTTTTCTTCCAGGGACCGAAAGGCTACGACCCACTTACTGCGAGCATACTTATCATTCCCCTTGCCATCGGTCTTGCAATAACAGGCCCTATAGGCGGGGTGCTCTCAGATAAATACGGCTCAAGGAGCATCAGCACAGTTGGATTGGTTGTATCCCTTGTCGGTCTCATCGGTCTTGCGTCAATGCGTTACAACACACCTTACTGGATACTTGCAGTATGGATGTTCATCAACAGTTTCGGTTCAGGACTTTTTCAGCCTCCCAACACCAGTGCCATCATGGCATCCGTAGCTCCGGAGCGGCGTGGCGTAGCCTCATCTATGAGGGCATTTTTCAACAGCGCAGGCACGGTGCTGAGCTTGGGAATAGCTCTCCCGTTCATAATGGGAGCGGTCTCTCTCAATGAGATGATGGATATGTTCGTAGTTGGCGGTGCAAACATGCCAGTAGCTGTTCAGGAGGCTTTTACAGGTGGCATAACCGGGGCATTTCTTGTATCCTCGATAATAACCGTGCCTGCAATTATTGTCTCGGCTATGCGAGGAAAGGATGTTCCGCCTTCATAGCAAAAGGAGCGTATCATTTTCCCCCGCCTGCATATCATTTAAAATTTCCATAAGGTCTTTTTTTGAAATTTTTATGTCGAAATTGCTCTTCAGAGCCTTTCTGATATCCTCAGGCGATTTATGCTTGCTTGATACCCTTCTTATAAAACCCGTCAGATCCTCATAAACAGCCCACGGATATATTATCCACTTCCAGTCATCCTGCTTTTCTGCCCAGTAATCAGGGATGCAGGTTGAACAGGTTTTGTAATGCAACACAGCGGTTTTAACTTCAGATGTCTTCTTTTCCGTTATGTAGTCCATAACCACGGAAAAGGTATCCCCGGTATCTGCAACGTCATCTACAATCAGTATCTTCTTTCCTTTTATGTCCACTGGAAGAGGAAACTTTATTTTGGCTTTTCCAAGCGTGGCAGCGATTCCCCAGTGCTCGACTTTTATAACCGCAAGGTCTTTCTGGAGAAGAAAATCGCACACTACGCGCGCTGGAACAAGTCCTCCCCTTGCTATGCCTATTACAAGGTCGGGCTTGAATCCTGAGCTTTTTATCTTGTGTGCTAAAATTTTTGCCAGCCTGTAAGCCTCATCCCAGCTTACAAGATAGCATTTGAATGTTTCTCCAGGCTTTGCCATCGTATTGTAATGGCTTATTGTAATACATATTCTTTCCTGCTCAAAGCTCGACACCACTGTCGATTGCGCGGGCGTGAAGCTGCCTGTTTGTAGCACTGCATCATCTCTACATTAAACAACGAACTGGTACAAACTCGTACGAACTGATACGAACTCGCGCCTGAGTTCGTACGAGTTTGTATTAGTTCGCTGTTAATGTTTGCCCGTTTTCATCGCCGTCTATGTACAACGTTCATGGCTGACTTTGCGCCTCTGCGGTGAGCATTCGAAGTCCCGCAAGCCTTATTAGCGCCAAAGCCATTCTTAAAATCAAGGTGATACTATGTGCCTTGTGGATTCCACCACAACCATCGACATCGAACCCGGCGAAATAGGTGCAACTGAATATTGCTGCAATGATTGCGGGAACAAGTTCAGAGCACTTGGAAGCAGAATTCGCTGCCCTTCATGCATGTCCAAGAACGTGAAAAAACTATAAATCCAGATACGTGTACCTGTTCATGACATTCTTATAATTATTCAGTATATCCTCCGCATCAGCTTTCGATAAACCGTTCTCCCTCTGCGCCTGGTTCACATCGGCTTCGAATGCTTCAAGAAGATAATTGCTGTTATATTTGACATAACCAAGGACATCGCAGTTCCTGTCGCCGTTGACGATCTGCTTGATATGCCATCCCCCGCTGTCATCCACTATGATATGCGCCTCGTTTGCCGCCCCGAACAGGTTGTGGTAATCGCCGATGGTATCCTGGTATGCGCCAATCATCAGGACAGATAAATAATAAGAGCAATTGTTCAGCTCATGGAGTTCCAGAATCTCCTTGACATCCTTCAGGTCCACGAATTTGTCGATCTCTCCATCCGAGTCGCACGTTATGTCCACTATGGTGCCATATTCAGCAGGCTTCTCGTTTGCCCTGCTCACAGGCACGACCGGGAACAACTGCTTTATCGCCCAGAAATCCGGGACAGACTGGAAAACCGAGAAATTGCCGATGTATTTTTTGGATAAGAGTTTATTTAAGTCCTCGAAATCATCCGATTTATTGCCTGTTTCCTTGGCAAACAGGGCTGCCTTTTCGCATGTCTGCCAGAAAAGAATTTCTCCCTTGGACTTATCCTCAAGCTCGAGTTCACCGAGATTGAAAAGCGAAAGAAGTTCTTCTCGATGCAGCAGGGCATCATGGTAATACTCTTCATAGTTTTTGACGTTTATTTCCTTCCACCCGTCGTACAGTTCCTTTATTATATGAGGTTCATTCCCACGAAGCTCGACCTGTTTATATGCATTGCCGTTCTTACTCCCTTTAACATTGATGACAAGCACGGAATGATATGCGGAAATTGCACGCCCGCTTTCTGATAAAATAACAGGATGAGAAACATTTTCCTCGTCGCATACCTCTTTTAAAGAATAAACAACGTTGTTGGCGTACTCCTGCATTGTATAATTGGCGCTTGCATCCGAGGATGTCTTGCTGCCGTCGTAATCCAGTCCAAGCCCTCCGCCGATGTTGAAGTATTTGATGTTTATGTGTTTTAATTTTATTTTTGCATACACCCTTGCAGCTTCCTTTACAGCCTTCTGGATTCTTCGTATCTCTGTAATCTGGGAACCTATGTGGAAATGAAGCATCTGAAGCTGCTCAAGCATACCATACTCGCCGATTGTCTTGATGCATTCCAGTATCTCTGTGGTTGTAAGACCGAACTTTGCAGATTCTCCTCCTGAATCCACCCATTTCCCGCTGCCTTTTGAGTACAGCTTTACCCTTATGCCGATGAGCGGCTTTACATTCATCTGTTTTGAAATTTCAAGCAACCGTTTTGTCTCACTGAATTCGTCTATGACTATTGCCATCTTGTTCCCAAGCTTGATGGCGTTCAACGCCAGCCTCAGGTACTCATCATCCTTGAAACCATTGCATATCAAAAGTGCATCTGGACTGAACTCAAATGATAGGGCAGCAAGCAGTTCGGCTTTTGTTCCCACCTCTAAACCCATGTTGTATTTCTTGCCTGATTTTACTATCTCCTCTATAACTTCCTTTCTCTGATTCACCTTCATTGGGAACATGCCCTGGTAGGTGCCATTGTATTTGTACTCAGAAATCGAATTTGAAAATGCCCCGTTCAATGCTTTTATCTGGGCTTCGAGGATCTGCGGGAACCTGAACAGTACAGGGAAATTTATTTTTTTGGCTGCAAGAGCATCCACGACATTTTTCAGGTCTACGACCTGTGCATCGTTTCGTGTTGGTTTGACAATCAAATTTCCATTTTTATTGAAAGAAAAGAATCCGTTGCCCCAGCGCTCGATGCCGTAGAGTTCTATAGAATCTTCGACTTTCCACATTTAGGTAAATTTCACGTCTCCTTTTTAAATCTAATAAAAGAATACCTGATTAGGTTTAAAGTTTTCCATCGAACATCTCGCAAGAATTTTCAAACATGAGGATTCAGAATTCTGCATTAATATTATCAACTCCTCAGTACAATAATAGTAAGAATGTTTAAGTTTCGCATAAGTAAATCTATACTGTCATACATTTTAATTTCTTTATTTCTCGTTTTGATGTACAGCCTGGTTTTTCTATATCTGATGCGTACATACGAGAACAAGGATTACGATTTTATAACCGCAATTTACTGGGTAATTGTCAGTATGACCACGGTGGGGTATGGCGATATTTATTTTAATTCTACTATCGGGCACTTATTCAGTGTTGTTGTAGCCCTTTCAGGGGTATCTATGTTCTTCGCTCTTCTTTTCCCCCTGGTGATCACTCCACAACTTGAAAAAGCACTTCGAAAAGAGCTGCCTTCAAAGGTACAGAACGACCTGAAGAATCACATTATTATTTGCGGATATAACCAGCTTGTTGAGACGCTTATTGCAGAGCTCGATGAGTACAAGATTCCCTTCATGGTTATTGATGAAAATGAAAAAAACATAAGCCAGCTAATTTCCAGAAAAATCATGTGCGTTTATGGGGATGCTGCTGATGAAAATGTGCTTACGAATTCCAATATACTTTTGGCAAGGATGCTGATAGCAAACCAGAGCGATGAGAAAAATGCCAGTATAATTCTTACAGCCAAGGAGGTAAGCAATATACAGGTGATATCCATTGTGGAAAATGAGACAAAAGCCGGCTACCTTAGATATGCGGGTTCTGACCGCGTGATATCTCCAAAAACCTTGTTCGGGACGTATATTGGCAGGAAAGCCATCGACCCCCTTACAGACCATCTTGCAGGTGCAACAAAGTTCTTTGAGGATTTGAGCATCGTGGAACTTCCTATTTATCCGCACAGCTTACTAATCGGAAAAAAATTAAAGGACACCACAATTCACCAGAAAACTGGTGCAAATATCGTTGGACTCTGGAGCGGTGGAAAGCTATCCTTGAATCCGCAGCCCGAGGATCTGATAAGAGAAAATTCTGTGATGCTGGCTGTGGGAACTGAGATGCAGCTTGATGCATTAAAGAAAATTACCGAGGGAATATGAAAAAATTTATTCTTTTGGGCTATGGCGATGTGGGAAGGAGTATAGCACATGTTCTGCAAAATGCCCATGTGAGCTTTGTGGTTATTGATAAGAATGAAGCAAAATTGAAGGATCGTGGTTTTGATTATGTGGCAGGGGATGCCACGGATGAGGAGATTCTCAAGCGCGCCGGCATAAAATCCGCCTCGACTGTTATCATAGTCCTGAATGATGATGCGGATATTATATTTACCACTCTCGTTGCAAGGAATATCAACCCTCATAGCATCATCCTTGCAAGGGCAAATGCGACAAAATCCATTGATAAAATCTACAGGGCAGGGGCAGATTATGTGGCATCGCTTTCTATTGTTGCTGGTCAGATGCTTGCGCATATCGCACTCGGGCATGAGGAAGAAACCATAACGATGCTTGAGGGACTGGAAATAGCAAGGCACCACGTAACACGAGATTCGCCTCTTGTCGGGAAAAGCATAGCCGATGCAAAGATTCGAAAAAGGATAGGATGCACCATAATAGGGATTGAGGAGAACGGGAAAACTACTACGGATATCGACCCTTCAATTATCATAAGGGAGGGGATGACGCTGGCTATTATAGGAAACTGCGAGCAGATCTCGAAATTCAAGAAAGAGTACGTTACTTAAACATCATCTGCGGGCTCTTCGGCAGCGGCTTCACCTTCGATGCTTCCTCCCAGTCGGCTTCGTAGATATGCAGCGAATTGCAGAAGTCCACCACCTTAACGAGTTTGAGCTTGTTCGGCTCAAGTACCTCTCTTTTAATCATCGTGAGCAGGCCTACCATATTGCTGTTCCACGCTGCGAATAAATCTCGGGAGCGCCACATGCAGTGCATCTCTGCATTTCCATCTCCTATACTTCTGACCCACAGCCTCTGCAAACACGGCTGGTCTTCCTTCACAAAAAGGTCGCGCTCGGGTATCCATGTGATAGCCTGCCGCCGGCGCGAGACACCAAGAGGCAGCAATTCTTTTATCGCCTTTAGCTGATCCACATCCTTGTTGCGGGAGGGATAGTTTATCAGCCTGTCCATGTAATTGTACTCAAAACCCTGCTTTTTCCAATCGTAGCCGCGCTCCCACTGCTTGAGGTATTCCTTCACGTGCAATTCTTTTGTCGGGAACTGGGGATGAAGCATAGGCTCCAAATAAGGCTCGCGGATTTCAATGACAGAGCATATATCCTTTGACATTGGACCGTACTCGGTCTTTATCTCCATGCCGTTTTTCATAACGTAATTAACAGCCTGCGCCCATGCATCTGCAAGACCGGTGGCGCAAATGAGGTTGGTAGGGGGGTATTTCATAACTACCTGAGGAATGTGATTAACGATAGATAATTATTTCGCCCGTAAATACTCATCCATCGCCCTCGCAGCTTTCTTCCCTGCTCCCATTGCACTTATCACAGTAGCCGAGCCCGTGACAGCATCTCCCCCTGCGAAAACGCCTTTCTTCGTGGTTGCGCCGTTGTCCTTTGCAATTATCGTCCCGTATTTTGTAGTTTCAAGCCCTTTAGTCGTACGGGGCACAAGAGGGTTTGGCGAAGTCCCGATGGCAATTATCACCACGTCCGCTTCTATTTTATGCTCGGTACCGGCAAGCGGCATTGGCTTGCACCTGCCCGACTCGTCTGGCTCGCAAAGATACATATTGACGCATTCGATATGGGTCACCCAGTTCTTCCCGTCATCGATCAATCTCACAGGATTGGTGAGAAGGCGGAACTTGATGCCCTCCTCCTTTGCATGCTCTATCTCCTCAGCGCGCGCAGGCATCTCCTCTTCGCTTCGCCTGTAAACGATCGTCACCTCACCGCCGAGGCGGAGGGCGCATCTTGCCGAGTCCATAGCCACATTACCCCCTCCAACGACCACCACCCGCTTTCCCTTCTTGACTGGCGTATCGTACTCAGGGAACATATAGGATTTCATCAGGTTCACCCGTGTTAAGAACTCATTGGCAGAATATACGCCATTCAAATTCTCACCATCGATGTTCAGGAAAGCCGGAAGACCTGCACCTGTCCCAAGGAAAACAGCGTCGAATTCCGAAAGCAGGTCGTCCACAGTTTCAAGCTTGCCTATGACAGAGTCAAGATGAATTGTAACGCCCAGTTTCTCAACATACTCCACCTCAGCCCGCACTATTTCCTTGGGGAGCCGAAATTCCGGGATACCGTATGTGAGAACGCCTCCTGCTTCGTGCAGCGATTCAAAAATCGCAACTGTATGGCCCATTCTCGCAAGGTCAGCAGCAGCTGTAAGCCCTGCAGGTCCTGAACCCACCACAGCAACTTTCTTTCCGCTGGGTTCGGGCGCAGGAGGTAGTTTTACTCCTTTGCTTCGTTCGTAATCAGCCACGAAACGCTCAAGCCTGCCTATTGAGACCGAGGCTCCCTTTTTACTCAATACACATGCCTGCTCGCACTGCGTCTCCTGCGGGCACACACGTCCGCAGATGGCAGGAAGCGCATTATCAGCCTTTATTTCTTTAATTGCGCTGTCAAAATCTCCTTCTGCCACATACTTCAGGAATTCAGGTATCTTTACCTCGACTGGACAGCCTTTCATACACTTGGGCGCCTTGCACTGCAGACAGCGCTCTGCCTCCTCTATTGCCTGCTCTTTCGAAAACCCCAGTGCAACCTCGTTAAAATTGGTTACGCGAAACTTGGGGTCCTGCTCGGGCATTTTCTGCCTTTCTAACATGTGCAGCCCTCCCGCTCGCATTTATACTTTTCAAGCGCTATCTTCTCCTCAGGCTGATACATTGCCAGGCGGCTCATGAGCAGAGTGAAATCCACAAGGTGCGCATCGAATTCAGGACCATCAACGCAGGCGAACTTCGTCTCATTGCCAACGAGCACCCTGCATGAACCGCACATGCCTGTTCCGTCCACCATGATGGAATTCAGGCTTACTATTGTTTTTACATTAAAAGGTTTCGTGACGCCTGCAACTGCTCTCATCATTACAGGTGGACCTATGGCAATTACCCTGTCCACTTTCGTGCCGCTCTCAAGGAGCTTTTTTACGATATCTGTCACAAAACCATGATGACCCTTTGTGCCGTCGTCCGTGGTAATGTAAAGCTCATCGCTCACTTTCCTCATCCTGTCTTCCCAGAGGAGAAGATTTGCGCTGCGTGCCCCGATTATGGAAATAACTTTATTCCCCGCTTCCCCAAAAGCCCTCGCCTGCGGAAAGACGGGAGCCACTCCAACGCCTCCCCCTACCAGTACAACTGTTCCTATGTTTTCTATGTGGGCAGGATTTCCAAGTGGCCCGATGAAGTCCAGAAGTTCGTCTGCTGCTTTCAGAGAAGCCAAATGCATGGTGGTCTTGCCTACTACCTGAAAAATCATCGTGATGGTTTCTTTTTCCCTGTCGAAATCCGCAATTGTCAGCGGTATCCTCTCGCCTTTCTCATCTATCCTTAGCATGACAAACTGCCCGGGTTGAGCTTTTTTTGCAATGCGGGGCGCGCCTATCTCCATCAGGTGGATTGTGGGAACAAGCTCCTCTTTTTTTAATATCCTGAAAGGCATGAATTATCTGGTGCTTAAGTGAGGTTCGGCATAAAAAGGATATTGGTTTGAACCGACGATTGGTATAAGGATGTTATAATCTACCAGTTAAAGAAATAATACTCTATCATTCGATCAACACCACTTCAACCTCTTCGCCTTTACCATAACCCTCGACATTCGCAGGTATAATCACAAACCCATCCGCTTTCGAAACAGAACTCAATATCCCAGCACCATGGATTGCAAGAGGAATGGCTCTACTCCCCGTATTTAAATACGGGGCCTCTAACTTAACACGCGCAAACGTTTTATACCCGATTCTTCCTGGTGTTTTTTCAGACAATACAGCCCGTACAGTCCTTTCCTGCTCTTCAGGCATGTGCCCGAGCTTTCGAAGCGCCGCCCTTGCAAAAAAATAAAGCGCCACCAGACCAGCGACAGGATAGCCCGGCATGCACACAACGGGTTTGCCTTTTATTATACCAAGAGCAGTGGGCTTGCCCGGAGAGATACCCACGCCGTGGACAAGCAAATTGCCAAGTGAGCCGATTACAGAAGGAACATAATCCCTTCTACCCACAGACGTTCCCCCGCTGATTATAATCATATCTGCGTCAAGGGCATGCATAACAGCCTCTTTTATTTTTTCCGGGTCGTCGGTCACAATATCCAAAAGTTTTGTGTTACCTCCCCATTTCCTCACGTAAAGCGAAGCCATCAACCCATTGGTTTCATAGACCTCGCCTTTACTCCCCGTATTTAAATACGGTGTCTTTCCCCTCGGGACAAGCTCCTCGCCTGTGGGAATTACCGCAACAAGAGGCTTCCTGAAAACCGCTACACTTTTAATACCAAGCGAAGCAAGAACTGCAATGTCGCATGGACGAAGCCTGTGGCCTTTCTTCAAAATGCTATCGCCTTTCCGAATATCCTCCCCTATTTCCCCCACGTTCTTGAAGGGATGGATCTGGGTGAATACCTCCACTTTCTCGCCATGCAAAACCGTGTCTTCAAGCATCACAACAGAATCCGCGCCCGGAGGCATGGCCGAGCCAGTATGTACCTGTACGCAGGCACCTTTTTCAACGCGTTTCCCAAGATTCAGAATCACCGGCGAACCGCTGCCTGCACCAAGAGTATCCGAGGCTCTGACCGCAAAACCGTCCATGGCTGCACGGCGGTAGTTGGGCACGTCAATGGATGCGATTATATCTTCAGCGATAATCCTGCTGTCGCAATCCTCGATTGGTAAAGTTTCTGTTAAGGAAAGAGGCTGGAAAGCGTTTAAAAACAATTCCCTTGCCTCCTCTGCATTAATTCTTTTTTTAAGCATCATCCACCTGACACCGGAGGGAAAATCGCAATCTCATCACCCTGTTTTAGCGGTATATCCAAGCTTGTAACATCCTTGCCATTTAAAAAAACATTGACATAAGGTTTCAGCCTCTCATCCCTGAAAAATAAAACTTCCAATCCTGGGTATTTCTTGCACAGTGTCAAAAGAACATTCCTGACAGTATCGCCATACATTTTAACTTCTTTTGTTTTTGTAAATTCCCTGAAATTAGCAAACAGCTTGACCTTTATTTCTGGCATGCCTTTTCCTTTTTCTTTACCATAAATGCTATGAATATGTTTTACTCATGTTAAGCCGATGAATAAAAAAAACTTTGCTTTGTATCTTGTTTTTACGCTCATAATTGCCCTTGCATTTTTTTTAAGACTCTATCATCTCGATGAGAGGGTGTTTCATCATGATGAATCTGCTGTGGGTTATTTTACATACAAGTTGTTCAATAATGGTGTATATTCCTATGACCCTTCGTTTCACGGTCCTTTCATGTACTATGTAACAGCAGAGATGTTCAGGCGCTTCGGGGATTCTGAATATACAGCGCGTCTCCTTCCAGCACTTATTGGCGCAGCAATGCTTTTCCTGCTGATTCCGTTGAGAACATATATTGGAAACGCCGGGATGGCAATCGGAGCTTTCTTCCTTGCACTCTCGCCTTCCTTCCTTTATTACTCGCGTTTTTACAGGGAAGACATTTTTATTGCTTTCCTCAGCCTGCTGATGCTGGTATGTGCAGTTAAATATGCAGAAAAATATGCCGAGGAGCGGTATTCGGTCATAAGGATTTTTTATCTGTTTTTGGGGGGAGTTTCGCTTGCTTCTATGACAGCGCTTAAAGAGAATGCGTATATTGCAATGGCGCTCTTAGTTTTATTTCTTCTTCTGATTTTTATACGGGAAACATGGTATAAAGGTTTTATAGACAAACTCAGAAAACTCGATAAGAAATTGGTTATTACTATGGGTGAGGCGGCACTCTTCGTTGCGGTTTTTCTTGTTGTTTTTTCACTCTTTTATACAGGGAAATTTCTTGATTTTCACGGAATGTATGACGCGTTTGAAAAAGCGATATCCCACTGGTATGAGATGCACAGGATAGAGCGCATGGGCGGGCCGCTGTATTACTATCTTCCTATACTTGTGCTTTATGAACTTCCTGTCCTTGTCTTTGGGATTGCCGGGATTATTCATTACTATAAGAAAAACAATCTCTTCATGACATTCCTCGGATACTGGGCAATAACCAACCTTGTAGTTTATTCATACGTCCAGGAAAAAGTTCCCTGGCTTGTGCTTAATCCGCTTCTGCCTCTTGTGATAATCGCCGCCGCTTATATAGGGGAAATTCTCCAAAGATTGAAATTTAATTCGCGTATTGGGGCTGCTGCAATCATTTTCCTTGTGCTAAGTTCTTCCTATTCTGTTTATTCAAGCATTTTTCTGAACTATTACGATTTTACTAATCCTGCTGAACCTCTGATCCAGGCTGCACAGCCTCCTCAGAAGTTTTCATTGTTCCTTGCTAAGATAAACGAAATCTCATCGCAATACCAGAATAAATCCACTGAAATCCAGCTTACAGATGTTGAAATGGAGACGCAGTTCCTGTGGTATATGCGGCATTTCAGCAACGTAAGATGGAAAGTGAGTATCGATTCCGTGCTTGATGCGCCGTTGATTGTTGTGCACGATAGCGATGATAAACACGAACCTGACATTGTAAAGCGCCACCTCCGCACCGATTACGAAAGGCTTGACAGCGCAAAGATGTCGTGGTACTGGTTCAAACCCTCGGATGTTACTCTGGATTACCTGCTCTACAGGAAGATGGACAGACCGCCTGGTGAGTATCGAATTGTACTGTTCTATAAACCCAGATATTGAGAATCAACAGATACCTTTTATCAGAGCAGAAGGATTAGCTACCGTCGCCTCTTTTGCACCTTTTTCGTCCAGTCCCGCTCCCATTGCAATCCTGAATGCGGTTTCATCTGTAATGAGATCCTCAGGCGCATGCGCATCCGTGTTTACTATAAGGTTAGCGCCAGCTTCTTTGGCAATCCTGACCACATGCCCGTTGGTGCGGTTGTGCCCGTTGCGTGAGGTTATCTCAAGGAAAATGCCTTTGTCCATAGCAACCTGGGCGTCTTCTGGAGTGATAAAGCCCGGATGAGCCAGAATGTCGATGTCAAGCGAAACTGCGGCGTGATTGGTGCCTTCATGGACCGGTTCCACCGTTGTCTCGCCGTGCACCACCACTATCTCAGCCCCCAGTTTTCGTGCCTTCTCAACAAGCGCAGGCATTTTTCCCGGGGGCACGTGGGTTAACTCTACGCCTGCAAATATTCTGATGTCATAGTCGTCTTCAAGTGATTTTATTTTCCTGATGCAGGAAAGCACATGCTCTATGTTGGTAAAATCAACGTGGTCTGTTATCGCAAGTGCAGTATAACCATGGAAAACAGCACGGCGTACAAGTTCACTCGGAATAAGTTCGCCGTCGCTGA
>CAYXIP010000017.1:21243-23369 GCA_964465515.1 uncultured Candidatus Methanoperedens sp.
CCATGGAAAACAGCACGGCGTACAAGTTCACTCGGAATAAGTTCGCCGTCGCTGAAAGTCGAATGCGTGTGCAGGTCTATCATTTTCCTCTGTTCTTATTTATCCTCTGTGCAATCTGTTTTGCAATAATGGATTTCGGAGCTTTCTTATCCACAAGCACCCTGCCGCTAACGACCCACCAGGATTTGGGGTGGGCTTTATCGGCTTCAACCACTGGATTCAGGTTCAATTCCTGTGCAGCCTTTTCAATCTCTTTTAAAACAGGCGATTTGATGGCATCCTTCATTGAAAGGAGCCTGCCTTCAGCCCTTGATTTTGTGGCATCAAGGTACAGAGGCCAGATAACAAGCTTATTTTTTTCCTTTAACATTGGTTCTTTTTCCTTTTTAATGCATAGGAATTTATAAACCACAGAGGTTTTTCAAACTAATAATACTTTCTAAAAAATCAAAAAATAGCTTTCATAACTAAGAAAGCAGATGCCGATATGGCAGCCGCCGCAGGTATGGTGAGTATCCATGCCCCAACGATCTTGCGCGCGATTCCCCACCTGACAGCCGAGAGCTTATCCGTAGCTCCAACCCCCATTATCGAAGAGGAAATCACATGCGTGGTGCTGATGGGTATTCCGAGAGCAGCCATGCTTGCAAGCACGAGACCGCTTGAGGTTTCTGCACTGAAGCCCTGATACGGGCGAAGGCGCGTTATCCTCTGCGCCATCGTTTTTACGATTCGCCATCCACCGAAGAAAGTCCCAAGACCGATTGCAGCCGCGGAGGAAACAATTACCCAGAAAGGGATGGGCAGCCCTCCTCCTGATGGCGCAGATATGCTCGTTGAAACAAGGAGGATTGCGATTATTCCCATGGTTTTCTGTGCATCGTTCGTACCGTGGGTCAGTGAAAAAAAAGCCGAGGAAAAAAGCTGAAGCCTCCTGAAATAGTGGTTGACAATGGAAGGATGAGAGCTCCTGAAGGCTCTGATTATTAAAATAGCAAATATGAAGCCAATAATCAGCCCGATTACGGGTGAGATTACCATGAACATCACAATTTTCGAAACCCCTGCAACATTGACAGAGCCCGTCCCTCCGGCAGCTATTCCTGCCCCCACAAGTCCGCCTACGAGGGCATGGCTGCTTGATGTGGGAAGACCCAGATACCATGTGATCAAATCCCAGAGCACTGCGCCAACAAGTGTTGCAAAAATCAAGTTGACCGTGACAATGTGACTGTCAATGATGCCTTTTCCCATGGTCGCAGCTATGGCAGTGCCAAAAAAAAGAGGGCCAATGAGGTTAAAAACAGCCGCCATCGCAACAGCCTTTAGCGGCGAGAGAACCTTTGTTGCAACCACGGTAGCGATGGCGTTTGCAGAATCATGGAATCCGTTGATGAAATCAAAAAACAGGGCAAGGATAATCGTGAAGATGACGAATTGTTCCACAACGCCTCTTAGCTGTTTTTTACAACAATATCGCTTATGACATTCGCTGCATCCTCGCACTTATCGGTTGCAAACTCAATGCGCTCGTACACTTCCTTCAGTTTCATAATCTCTATGGCGTCTTTCCTTTTGAAAAGCTGGGCGACAGAGGTTTTGTAGAGGTCATCCGCAATATTCTCAAGCCGGTTGACTTCAATGCATCTTTTTTCTATTTCTTTCGGGTTCTTAAGGTTGCGCAAACCTGCTAAGGCAGTGTTCAGTTCCGTTGTCTGTTTCACAAGCACCTCTGCTAATTTTATCATGTTCTCCTCAGGCTTTTGGATATCATAGAGAACAAAACGCGTCGCAGTTCCGTCGATATAATCCAGCACATCATCAAACGCCGAGGCAAGAGCTGAGATGTCCTCGTGGTCTATGGGTGTGATGAAGGTCTTGTTGAGCTCTTCAAATATCTCATGGACAAAATCGTCCCCCTGATGTTCGATATCCTTTATTTTCTGCTGCTTCTCTTCTATATTCTCATAATTTTTAAGCATGTCAAGGAATGCATTCGAGCCGTCCAGCACGTTTTGTGATTCATTCTCCAGCATGTTGAAAAAGTGCTTATCCTGGGGAAGTATCCATTCTTTCAGTCCCATGTTTTTATCTCCATTTTCCTGTCAAGAGGTTATTAGTCATTC
>CAYXIP010000018.1:0-22287 GCA_964465515.1 uncultured Candidatus Methanoperedens sp.
GTTAATTGCAATACCTTTATATTCCAACCAATTAATATAAAAGCTCATGCGCTCCTCGAAAGTAACCCGGAAAACAAACGAGACCGAGATAGAAGTGAAAATAACCTTAGAGGGTTCGGGGAACACGGACATCAACACAGGCATAGCATTCTTTGACCACATGCTCAACTCGTTTGCAAAGCACGGCTCATTCGACCTCGTGGTAAAGGCGCAGGGTGATTTAAGCGTAGATGACCATCATACTATAGAGGATGTTGGCATTGCTCTGGGCAGTGCGCTTGGGAAGGCGCTTGGCGACAAAAAGGGTATCGAGCGCTTTGGTGAGGCAAGCGTGCCCATGGACGAAGCGCTCGCAACAGTTGCAATAGACCTGAGCGGCAGGAGTTTTCTTGCCTTCGAGGCATCATTTGGCGGGAAAATAGGAGGTTTCAATCCGCAGAATACCAGACACTTTTTTGAATCACTCACAGGCAATGCGGGAATCAACGCGCATATGGACGTCAAGGGTGAGAACGACCACCATAAAAATGAGGCGCTGTTCAAGGCGTTCGGGATTGCATTAAAAAGGGCAGTTAGAATAAGCGGGGAAAGCGTTCCGAGCACGAAAGGCGTTCTTTAATCCCCCCGCCCAACTTCAAGCATCCTATCAAGCGCGACTTTTGCCTTTGTCCTTATATTCTCCGGGACTTTTATCACATGCTCGTTTCTTTCAAGTGAGCGGATGATGCTCTGCAATGTGTTCATTTTCATGTTCGGGCAGACTGCGTATGGCGTTGCCGGAAAAAAGGTCTTATCAGGGTTTTCTTTCCTCAGTCGGTGCAGGAGCCCGACCTCGGTGCCTATGATGAATTCTCGCGAATTGGAAAGCTTTGCGTATTTCAGCATTCCCTCTGTGCTCAGCACCTTATCAGCAAGTGTTACGACATCGGGTCTGCACTCAGGATGGACAAGCACCTCGGCATCTGGATGCTCCTCTTTCTCAAGCAGTATGTCGCCCGGCAGTATGAGGTGGTGGGTTGGGCAGTAGCCATTCCATGGAATGAGCTTCTTTTTTGTATGCGCTGCAACATAGAGGGCAAGATTTTTGTCCGGAACGAAGATTATCTCATCTTCGGCAAGCGAACTCACAACCTTGATGGCGTTTGCCGAGGTGCAGCATATATCGCTTTCCGCTTTAACAGACGCGGGCGTGTTCACGTAACAAACGACAGCGGCTTCGGGATATTTTTCCTTTTCCTCCCTTAAAAGCTGCGGGGTTATCATGGCAGCCATCGGGCACTGGGCTGAAAGTTCAGGCATGAGCACTGTCTTTTTGGGGCTCAGGATTGCAGCACTCTCTGCCATGAAATCCACGCCGCAGAAGACAATAGCAGAAGCAGTATGCGAAGCTGCTTTCTGGCTAAGACCGAAGGAATCTCCCACGAAGTCGGCTATATCCTGCACATCCCCGCGCTGGTAATTATGGGCAAGGATTATTGCATTTTTTTCTTTTTTCAGTTGTTTTATTCTTTCAATTTCGTCCATTGAGGCTCAGACATTATCCGATTGCTTAAATTGTTTTCTGATATGGCAATATTAATGGGGATTGAGGGACTTTATGATTTCATGCAAAAAAAGACACGCCTTATCCTTGCTCTCGATGTTACGGATAAAAATGAGGCAATCTCCATATCAAGTGAGGTGGCAGCACACGTCGATGCCATAAAGATAGGCTACCCGCTTGTTCTGGGCGCAGGACTGGGAATAATTAACAAGATCTCAAAATTTGCGCCTGTGATTGCGGATTTCAAGGTCGCCGACATCCCCAATACCTCGCAGATGATATGCACACAGGCTTTTGAGGCAGGCGCAGGTGCAGTTATAGTGCACGGTTTTACAGGAAGCGACAGCCTTCTTGAGTGCGTCAGAACCGCAAAGGAATACAATGGCGAAATATTTGTAGTAACTGAAATGAGCCATCCGGGTGCAGTTGAGTTCATGGCGCCAAAAGCTCTTGAGATCGCTAAGCTTGCCGTTGATTGCAAAGCACAAGGAGTTGTGGCGCCTGCCACGCGCCCTGAAAGAATAAAAGAGATAAGAAATATTGTGGGCAAGTTAACGATCATTTCACCCGGCGTGGGCGCGCAGGGAGGGAGTGCTGCCGATGCAATAGCGGCTGGCGCGGATTATGTTATTGTTGGAAGGACAATTTATGGCTCAAAGAATCCCGGAAAGGAAGCTGAAAAAATAGCAAAGGAGATAGAAGAGTGCCGATGATGATAAAATTGCCTGAAATATGATGAGCCCTATGAGTACTGAGGCACCGAAACTAATAATATACCTTAGTCCTATATTCCAAAACAATGCCCTCTGAAAAATGTACCTTCTTTTCGGGAGAAAAATGCACGGCAGCAAACCTTGAACCCTGCGATTTCAAGGGAGATAACTTCAAGGAATGCCTGCGCTACCGTCTTTATTTCATAAGACCTCAGGCCATGCAGTTCCGATAGCGATTAAGCTTTAACAAGCGAGGCTATTTTCTGCGCGAGTGCATAGCACTTAGCCAAATCCTGCCCATCAGGTCTGAACTTGACTTCAAGCGACTCGGCTATCTCATATCCAGAAGCCTTCAATCGTTCATTCACTCCCTTCACTCCTCCCCCTGCCCAGCCGTAGGAGCCGAAGGTAGCCCAGAGCTTTTTCGTGGGTTTAAAGCCCATAAGGTACGTCATGAACCCGCTGACCGTCGGGAATATGTCGTTATGCAGCGTGGGCGTACCTATGAGAATCGCCCTTGCTTCGAGCACTTCCTTCACTATCTCGCTCCACTCGTTCCTTCGCAGATGAAAAAGCGACACCTCAACGCCTGAATTCGAGATTCCTTTCAGGATTTCTCCTGCCATGATCTCGGTGCTGTTCCACATGGTATCGTAGATGATAACCGCTTTTTCCTCTGATACGCCGCTTGCCCACTTGCGATAAGCGCCGATTATTTTCTCAGGGTTCTTCCACATAACGCCGTGGGATGGCGCTATCATTTTTGGGTCGATTCCCAGCTTTTGGAATTCTTCCAATTTTTTCAGGATAAGCACCCCGAACTGCATGAGGATATTTGCATAATACCTTGCAGTCTCTTCCATCACCACGTCGCAATCGGATTCCAGCGCCTCGTCATCAAACCTGAACGAAGAGGCAATGTGCTGCCCGAACATATCATTTGAAAGCAGGATTCTATCCTCCTTTATATACGTAGCCATGCTATCGGGCCAGTGAAGCATCGGCACAGTAATAAAGAAAAGTGTCTTTTTCCCGAGCTTCAACTCATCGCCTGTTTTCACAGTCCTGAAATTCCAGTTTTTCTGGTAGTATCTCAAAAGCCCTTCCTTTCCTTTTTCAGTCGAGATTACCTGTGCATGGGGTGCTAATTTCAATATCTCTGGAAGGGAACCTGAATGGTCTATTTCGACATGGTTTGAGACCACATAATTTATTCTCGAAGGGTCTATGATTTCCTTTATCCGCTCAATCATCTCGCCTGCAAAAGCATTCTTCACCGTATCCACAAGCGCGATTTTCTCATCCACGATGAGGTATGCGTTGTACGTCCCTCCCTTCGGTGTTGTATAGCCGTGAAAGTCGCGAAGGTTCCAGTCCACAGCCCCGACCCAGTAAACTCCACTTGTTAATTCTGTCATCATTTTTTCTCCCTTAACAATAGTTATTTATCCCTCTGGAATTAAAGTTAACGGCAATCCCTAAATAGTATAAAGCCTATATATTAATTCGTATAACCACGAACAAAGATAGTTATGAAACAGGAACGCTGGGGAAACATAGGGTCAAAATTCGCGCACCTGACGAGCGTGCACCCGTGTTACAATGAAAAAGCGCATTTCACGACGGCAAGGATTCACCTGCCTGTGGCGCCGCGCTGTAATATCCAGTGCAACTACTGCATAAGGAAACTGGATAAGTGTGAGCACAGGCCAGGCGTTGCAGGGGCAATTCTCAACCCGCAGGAGGCGCTCGTGAGGGTGGATAAATATATAAAGGAGATGCCGAACCTGCGCGTGGTTGGAATAGCCGGTCCCGGGGAATCGTTAGCAAACGAAGAGACCTTCGAGACCCTTAAGTTAGTCCATGAAAAATATCCTGAGCTTATAAAATGCGTGGCTTCCAATGGTCTTCTGCTTGCTGAGAAAGTGGAGAGACTAATCGAAGTGGGGGTGACAAGCGTCACTGTGACCATAAACGCAGTTGACCCCGAGGTTGGCGCAAAAATCTATTCCTTCGTTCGCTACCACGACAAGACATATAAAGGTGCTGAAGGAGCAAAGCTGCTGATTGAGAACCAGTTCCTCGGCGTGAAGATGGCAAGCGAGGCAGGACTTAATGTCAAGGTGAACACAGTGCTCATCCCCGAGGTCAATTTTGAGCAGGTAAAGGAAGTGGCAAAGAGGGCGGCAGAAAGCGGCGCGGTGCTGATGAACATAATCCCGCTTATACCATTACACAGGTTTGAACACGCAAGAGCACCTGAATGCGATGAACTCAATATAGCAAGAACGCTCGCTGAGGAATTCCTGCCCCAGTTCAGGCTGTGCAGGCAGTGTCGCGCCGATGCGATAGGCATACCTGGATTCGAGCCATGCGGCTCCCCTGTGCAGCAGCGCGCAGCGGGTGAATATTACCACGCATAAGCTACCTCATCCATACTTCCGCTCCTGAAACCCATGATGTCAAGGGTAACATAGGAAAATCCCAGCCTTTTAAACTCAGATGCAACAGCCTCACGCATTTCCAGAAAACGCCCCATCTCATCAGGCATAATCTCGATGCGAGCCAGACCTGCATGGTCGCGCACCCGTACGACCTTGAACCCCGCTTTCCGAAGGAAATCCTCGGCAGTGCCCACGCGCTTTAATCCTTCGGTGGTTATCCTCTGGCCATAGGGAAAACGGGAGGAAAGGCATGCCATTGAAGGCTTATCTGCAACAGAAAGACCAAGCTTGCGCGCCATTTCGCGGATTTCCTCCTTTGTGACTTTAAATTCAACAAACGGGTTATAAACCCCCTCTTCCATCACAGCCCTGTGGCCCGGTCTGTGCGCTTTCAAATCAGAAATATTCGTCCCCTCGATAATGGTATTCATGCCATGGCGAGCAGCGAGTTTTTTTAGCTCGCGCAGCAAACCTTTCTTGCAGTAATAGCATCTCTCCACAGGGTTTTTCGCAAATTCAGGCTCGCTGAGTTCATCATAGGAAATAACAATATGATTTATCCCTATCTCCGCTGCAACTTTTTTTGCACACTCAAGTTCGCCGGGCGAAAGAGTCCGCGAATCTGCGGTAACTGCAATTGCATTATTCTCTAAAGCCCTGTATGCCAGAGCCGCAAGCACGGAGCTGTCCACTCCGCCAGAGAAGGCTACGAGAACGCTGCCTCTCTCTGCCAGAGCATTTACGATTAGCCTTATCTTATGATCAATGGACATAGTGGATACCACACAATCTGGAAAGATGTAAGGATTTCTGTGAGAAAGCAATTGATTACAAACGGTTTCCAGAGGAAACCGAGGTAAGTTAATAAATTCATTACTACAGTGCAGGTAAAACGTTTAAAATTCAGTATCAATAGCCCGAACAAAGAATTAAATCGGATAGCGGCGAACAAACGTTTTCTTAATATTACATCATTATCATAATTAACATGATTAAAATTTTCCAGAAGAAATAAAGGGGTAAAATAATAATAACGGATTAAAAAATGCAGGTACTATTTCAACAGGATCGAGAACGTATGTTTGTGTTCTTCCTCCGCAGTTAGAATCTCCTCGAACAGCAACCGCGTGGTTGTGTCCTCTTCTTCGCAGGCTTTGTCTATAATATCTTTATACATCTCGACAGCCTCATTCTCTGCCTGCAGGTCTGCCTCGATCATCTCTTTCAGTGAACCACCGACCGCAATAGGCGTGGGTTTGGTGGTCGGAGTCCCGCCGAGATAAAAAAGGCGCTCGGCAATATCCTCCGCATGCTTCATCTCCACTATGGCTATTTCCTTAAAAACATCCTTTACCTCAGGACTCTCCATTCCCAATGCCATCACATGGTGCCACATATACTGTATGCTGACCCCGAGCTCTCTTGCAATCGCTTTATTTAATAAATCCAACAATTCACTCGCCATGTTTATTAAATCGCTCTATTCTTATTTAAGGATTGGCTTTTACTTTATTTCCAATCCTTCTACAAATATCCCCTGTTCCACGATTTCCCCTATTATCTTTCCTCCCAGCTTCTTCGAAGCCTCGCGAGCCTTGCTCTTTGATAATACCACCACAAAACCCATACCCATATTAAAGGTCTTGTACATCTCGACGTCATCAACTTCTCCTTCCTCCTGCAGGAATCTGAAGATGGGCTGCGGGGGAAGAGGATCGGTGATATCAAACCCGTATCGGGTGATGCGGTGAAGTTTCATAAGCCCGCTCCCTGTTATGTGTGCAAGTCCGCGAATGTCGAATTCGCGAGCAGCATCCAGCATTTCCATATATATTCTTGTGGGGATTAAAAGCTCATCCCCTATAGTGGTATCTTTGTTATAAGGGAATAAATCCTGATACGAGTAACCCGAGTCCTTTATAATTTTTCGAACAAGCGAATATCCATTGCTGTGTACTCCGTTTGAAGGGATACCTATAATGGCATCCCCGATTTCAATGCGCTCGCCTGTTATAATCCTGTCCTTCTTAACCATCCCGAGGCATGTGCCTGCAAGGTCAAAACCCCTGACGATATCAGGAAGGGTGGCAGTCTCGCCTCCCACTATGGTCATTCTTGAAATCTCAGCCCCTTTTGAAAGCCCTTCCCCGATCTGCCTCATGATTTCCTCGTTGGGTTCCTGTATTGCGATGTAATCTACGAACGCAAGAGGCTCTATGCCCATTGCAAGAAGGTCGTTCACGTTCATGGCAATGCAATCTATTCCCACAGTGTTCCATCTCTTCATCTCATTTGCTATCAGAACCTTCGAACCCACACCATCGGTTGTGAGCGCAAGGGCATATTCTCCAAAATCGATAAGACCGGCATAATGGCCAACATCTGTTAAAGGGGCACCAAAGCCTCTGCGTTTGTAGACAAGTTGTTTTGCAAGGGATGCTATCGCACGGTTTTCCTTTTGTATATCCACGCCCGCTTTAGCATAGGTTAGAGCCATGCGTTACTCAATAAAAGTGATTGCATAAAGATTTTATGATTAGGATAGAGCAGGCTTAGAATAGGTGTGGGAGTGACTTTAAAAAGACTCGCCTGCTCATAACCATGATCATCACAATCGTATATAAAAGTTTTGGTTTTATATGGTATTGTTCGCCTGTCTCTCATAAGCGCAACCTGCGGATTTCCACAACCTCCCCAGTCCTTTCATACACCGAAATCCCCAGAGGCAGTCTTTCCCTGAATTCTTTTCCGCGCAGCACCTCAATGAATATCCCCATCTCCCTGTTGTCCAGAAGCCTCGATGGTATCACAAAATCATATTCTTCATCTGCTATTTTAATAAACTTCAATCCATTCATCTCCGCAACAGGTCTGATTCCGACCCCGACGTCCGCTTTTCCAAGCTTAACCGCAGCAGCCACAGCACTGTGGGTTTTTGCCTCGGTATAATAGCCATTTATACTGTTTGTAAGTTCTTCAAATGGTATTCCGCGCTTATTCGCAACCTCCCTGAGCTTTCGGTCTGTAATCACCCGTGTCCCCGAACCAGTATTCCTGTTGATAATCCTTGCATTGATTATATCCTCAAATTTCGCTATCCGGCTGTCCCTTCTCACAATCAATCCCTGTTCTCTCTTGTACCCCTTGACTATAACGGCGTTATTTATTCCAAACCTTTCAAGATATGGGATATTATACACCCCGGATTCGTCCAGGAGATGTACCCCCGCAATATCAGCGATTCCATTCCTTATTGCACTCAAGCCCCCGGAAGAGCCAACATTGATCACACGAATTTTCAATCCTGAAAGATCGGCAAGCGTATCAAGCCCCAAACAATGGCTGCCCACGAATAATAGTTCCACAGCCTGCGGTTCTCCAAACAGAGTGACATCCACAACCTCGCCTGATTTTATCATATCCACATTTGCAGGAATCTTTATGAAACCGTCTGCTTCTGAAAGTGTGGTAATCGCGCCAGAGCCTTTCTCTATCGGGTAAGCAAAACCCCTGACAATGCCAACTGGAAGAAGCTGTGTTCGTCCTTCAGGTCGTATCCCCGCAGCCAGTGTTGCTTTTACCTGTATGCGTTCCTCTTTTCTTCCGGTCATTTTCCTGACAAGCGGGGCTACGAATTCATTGAAAATGATAAGTGAGGAGGTTGGATATCCCGGAAGGCCGAAAAACGGCTTTCCGAATAACATCCCGATTATCACAGGCTTTCCAGGTTTAATATCTATTCCATGGACAAGAAGGGTGCCGTTCTCCTCGATTATCCTGTACATAATATCGCCCCAGCCTGCCGATGTGCTTCCTGAAGTAAGGATAATATCGCAGTGCTGCGCAGCTTCGCGAAGGATTTTCCTTATTTTATTCTCATCATCCCTTACTATGCCGTAACGAACAGGGGTTGCTCCGCATTCCTTTACTCCAGAGAAAAGCGAAAAAGAGTTAATATCGTAGATTTTTCCTGCATTGAGCTCACAGCCGGGTTCTGCAAGCTCATCTCCAGTGGAGATTATTCCGACATTCAATCCAAAGACACCGACCTTTTTTTTGCCGATGGCTGCCAGGACACCGATTTCCCTTGCGCCAAGAAGCGTTCCCTTTTTCAAAACCCTCTCCCCTATCATGATATCAGAGCCAGCAGGCATTACATTTTCATTGATGGAAACAGGCCGCCTGACGTGCATCTCAGTGTCAACACTTGTATACTCAACCATCACCACAGAGTCTGCGCCTTCAGGCATTACGGCGCCTGTTGCAATTTCAGCAGCCTCGCCTTTCCTTATGCGAAAATCTGGATTTATCCCTGCCGGGATTGAGCCTACAAGCGCAAGACGTACGGGTCTATCCTCTCTCGCCTCATAGGTATCGGATGCGTGAACCGCATAGCCGTCCATTGAAGCCCTGTTAAAAGGGGGCACATCTACGAGAGAAACGACGTCCTCTGCAAGAGCGCATCCAAGAGCCTTCTCAAGCTCAACCGCAGTTATGCGGGGATGGGCATCCATGCTTTGGATTATGCTCTTCGCTTCATCCACGGTAACGAGCTTTCTGAATTCTCTCACACCCATTATCACGAATTCATCGGAGATATTTTTTTGTATAACTTCCACATTTTTAATGATATATGTCAAGTGTAACTTTTCTTGGAACGGGCGGAGGAAGGATGGTGGTGCTCAACCAGCTGCGCAAAAGCGGAGGTTTCTGGCTCAAACTGGACAACGTGAATATACTGCATGACCCGGGTCCTGGCTCCCTCGTCATGGTTCACCAGCTCCGCCTCAAGCCCAGAAACCTTGATGCAATTATATTATCCCACAGGCATATCGACCATTCAAACGATGTCAATGTCATGGTTGAAGCAATGACCATGGGGGGTTTCCAGCATAGAGGAAGGCTAATTGTCCCCTCTGATTGCCTGAATTCCGACCCTGTGGTGCTCCAGTATGTAAGACCATTTGTTGAAATAACAGAAATAAAAAAGGGTATGGAAATAACTCTCGGGAGTATTAAAATCGAGTTCCCTCTCCAGAATATGCACACGGTTGAAACATACGGGACGATCTACACATTCAGATCGGGAAAACTTGGCTATATACCTGATACAGAATATTTTCCTGAACTGGCTGAGGCTTATACGGGTGTTGATTTCCTGATAATCAACGTTGTTAGAATGAAGACTGATAAGAAAATCCGCCATCTCAATATGGATGAGGCGGCTGAGGTGATCAATGAGGTAAGACCTAAAAGGGCGATACTGACACATTTCGGCTTACAGGTATTGAAATCCTCCCCTGAGCTTCAGGCAAGGAACATCTCAGAAAAAACCGGGGTGGATGTCAGGGCTGCTTACGACGGCATGAGCCTGAATTTTGAAGAAAGAGAAATCAGGAAGTGGTTCTAAAGCTTTCTTCTGACGGATTCTATTTTCTCTGCCATTCCTTTCGGATTGTCCCTTCTGTCATCGATGGTCAGGTGGGTGACCACCCTTTTTACACCGCTCTTGACCAGCACCTCGTGGGATGCTTTCACTGCACGAAAAGCATCGTCAATGGAATTAACTTCCAGCACCGTGCCCATGGGTGTCAACTGGTATTTCACACCAAGTTTATCTATGGCTTTCACAGCATCTGCTATGTGTTTGCTCATACCCGTATCTCCTGTTCCCAGAGCCACAATCTCAAGTTCAGCTGTAATTAATGATTTCATACTAACCACAATATTGAGTAGGTGGTTTTAGGCAAAATACTTTTGGTTGCTCAAAAATTATATATGTAAATACCTGTTTATTTTGCAATATGCCAGTGGATAAGAAAAACAAGATACAGAATATGCTTATTTCTACTGCCGAAATCCATGATCCTGAGGAGCGATCAAGAAAATACCGCAATATTGTTGGGATTCTGGCTCAGGAAGCAGTGCATTCAAGCGACACATGGTATCTTGGGGAAGCCATTAAAACTGCGGGACTTGTTACCATTGACCCGTCCAAGGCATATGTGGAAATTATCCGCGCCATGGCAAAAATTGGAATAAACAAAAAAGATGAGAAAATTCTCGCGGATGCTCTCAGGATAGCAGAGAGAATAGATAACAGCCTTGACCTTTCGGTGGCAAGGCACGAAATCGTGGTTGCATTTGCAAAGCTCGGAATTGATAAAAAAGATGAGAAGATATTATCCTATTCCCTTAATTTAACAGAGAAAGTTCCACTGGATACATACCGTTCCTCTGCTTTACGGAATATTGCAGGATTGCAGGCAGGCGCAGAGCCAAAAAGAGCGCTTGAATTGCTTGAGAGCGCTATCGAGATTATTGAAAAAAGTAAAGGCATCGAGCCTGTTTATCTCATCTCCGCGTTCTGTGATATCGCTTCTTTGCTTGCCAGATTGAATGATGAAAGAAGTTACGGGTTCATAGAGCGGGCGATAGCACTGGCAGATGATGTTGAAGGCGATTTTGAGAAGTCCGCAGTGTTGTTGAAAATCGTGGAAACCGAAATTGCGGTTGGAACGCAGAAGCATGATGAAGAACTTTTGAGGGATGCTGCTGTTGTTTCAGAAGGGATTAACAGAGAATATTATAAAACTCTGGCTCTGGATGCGATAAAAAATTCTGGGTTTTAAAACATTCATGCAGTCGAGTTAAGCAACTCTATGACCATTTTGCGATTGGATAAAGGGGTCAAAATGGCCTTATCACTTTTGCTGATCTTCATAACTCGAAGAATATCCTTTGGGAAATACATTCCAATCTTTCCTCCCCCGACTGTGGAGACTTTTAGCTCGTATCCTCCAACAGGTTTGCCTTCGGTATACTTCTCTATTATTTTAGTAGAATTAGCATCAAAGGCTGCTTCGCCGCATTTTGAGCATTTCAATCCAGTGAGGTTTGGGATTACTATTCTCTCGCCTGCCAAGACAACTTCAAACGTTAGGTCGTCTGCATAACTCATGCTGGCTGCACCACATGAAGGGCATTCGATATCTTTGACTCCTTTCATTTGCGATTCTTTTTTGCCAGCTCGCCTTTTGGCGATTTCGATGGCGGTTTTCTCCATCATTTCTGGAGTTATGATGGGTATATTTTCTGGTATTTCCATTTTTTGTTTCTTGGTTTTCATTTATTTTATTCCTTTAATCGATGTTTATCCTTCTTTGGAAGATTTTATTCCTCCTCGAAAACTGTTATCACAAGCACAAATTCATTATCCGTAGTTTCATGGATTTCAAACACAATGCGTATAAGCCTGATAGGGCTTGTGAATTTAGACCATGATATATAGCGCCCTTCAGCATTTTTATCTGGTTTATAGAAACCATACATCAGACCGTTTAAGATTTCTTGCTCTGTGATATTCGGATGATATTGTTTTATGTGGTTCCATAGTATAACATATTTTTCTTTATAAACCAACTCTTGGACATGTATTTTTAGTTTTTTC
The DNA here is from genome assembly GCA_964465515.1 of uncultured Candidatus Methanoperedens sp. Taxonomy (GTDB): domain Archaea; phylum Halobacteriota; class Methanosarcinia; order Methanosarcinales; family Methanoperedenaceae; genus Methanoperedens. Next base: position 12,151 of record CAYXIP010000018.1, read on the forward strand.
AAATCGCTGTACAATTTTTTGGAATTTTTTCCCGTTAGGTTCATTTACATTTACCTCATCGATTTTTGTTCGCTTTTCAGTAACCATGTTTTACATCTCCTTACTATTGTACTTTTACGTACAATATACTAATAAATTACGTCTTAAACAATAAAGATTTTGGTTGATCTCATGTTTTCATAAAATACAGAGAGACCTTTATTACTCTTCAACCCAACATTACCTTGGTGACAACAATGCCATTCGTAAAAATAATCGATACCGTGGGCTCATCCCCCGAAAGCTGGGAGAAAGCGGCAAAGAATGCGATAGAAGAAGCCTCAGACCTTCCGATTTTCAAGAGGAAGGGCGTAATTACAAGGGCTACAATCAAGGGTTTTGATGTTGAAATCAAAGATAACAAGATAGCGGCCTACCTTTGCAGGGTGGAGATGTTCCTGAGCGGTAACGAATGATATGCCGGAAATAAGCGACGATGAACTTGAGGCAATGCTTGAGCGGCGACCTTCTGTTCGGGAAGCAAAGGTAGCAGACCACGAACTCATGGTCAAGGCGCTTGAGCATCCCGTACGGCGCAGGATGATAAAAGCAATAGGGGTGTTCGGGAAAAAGAAAGGCGAGCTTCAGAAAGAGGTGGGAGTGGATGATGCAACCTTCAATTTCCAGACGGATTTTCTGATTAAAGGGAATTACATCAAGATAGAGAACGATACCTACAGGCTCACGGACAGGGGGCTTGCGCTTTTACCCAACATCCCCAAATAGCTTGATTACGAAATCGGCAAGCGCTTTGCTTTTTTCAACCGAGTCCATAATGGTATCGCACCTCGCTACGCGGATATCGAAATTTTTTTCATCCACGGTGTCCCTGTCATCTATCACCAGCATATCCAGAATATCCCCGTAACATTCAGCCACACCTGAAGAAGATACTGAAAATCCGCATGCAGCCATCAATTTCCCCGCAGGTCCGCTCACGGGCGAATTCCCGATAATCGGGCTAACTGCAATTACTTTTTTCTTCGATAGTATTTTTCTCATTCCTTTTAGCGCCAGAATGGGCCCGATGCTCGTTATCGGGTTGCTCGGTCCGATTATCACATTTTCCTCAGACTGCAGAGCAGCCAATACATCTTTCGTTGGCTTTGCCTTTCCAATGCCTGTGAGCTTGACATCGAGCACTTCAGGTTCACCCCGCTTCCCGACCCAGAAATCCTGGAAATGCATGAGATCATTCTTCGTTAAAATCATCGTATCCACTCTTTCATTGCACATCGGGAGGATCCTGGCTTTTATTCCCATTATTGAAGAAAGCTGCATTATCGCTTCTGTCAGGCTTGCCCCTCCTCGCATCAATTCCGAGCGGAAAACATGGGTCGCACGGTCAACATCCCCTATCATAAGTTTTTCATTGACGCCGATTTTTTTTAAGGTATTATAAGTTTGAAACGTATCATTCTTAATTCCCCACCACTTTTCAGCATCCAGCTTACCTGAAAAAAGATATAACACAGTGTCCAGGTCAGGTGAGACGAGATTTCCAGACACTATAATGTCCTCTGCAGTATTCACTATCACCGTAATCCCCTCATCAGGGATAGCTCTTCGAATACCCCGGATGAGCTTGGGCGTGCCTGTTCCTCCTGAAAGCACAATCATATCAAACCCTCATCGTTCCGAACAATTTTCCGCCCAGTGTTATCATCGCAAAGGCAAATAACAAGAGAACTATAATGCACAGCGATACCGGGATTGCCGAGTAGCCAAGCAGGAACCAGCGAATCGCCTCAACACCATAGGTTAGAGGATTTGCATACACAAACACCAAAAGCCAGGCAGGAAGGTTTGATATTGGAAAAAATGCGCCGCTGAGAAGAACTAACGGGAAGGTGAGGAAGCTCGTGACCATCTGAAATCCCTCGTGGCTGTCGATTCTTGAGGCGAGTGCAATACCAAGCCCGATAAACCCTATGCCTGAGATGAACATCACCACAATACTTGCCAGCACCCCCAGAATCGAGACATACTTTACCCCGATTAACCATGCAATAATCATAATCAATATTCCCTGAATCATTGCAGTCGTAACCCCGCCAACGGCTTTCCCCAGCGCCACAAAGAAACGGCTTACAGGCGCAATCAGGATTTCCTTGAGGAACCCGAACTCCCTGTCCCAGATGATTGAAACCCCTCCCAAAAGGGATGAGAAAAGCACAGCCATGCCTATCAAGCCCGGCGCGAGATAACTCGTGTTGAATGTGCCTCCTGTACGCAGTTGAAAGGATGAACTGAAGCCTGCGCCCAGAATGACAAGGAAAAAAAGCGGGGTTGCAAGGGCGCCGATGATACGCGATTTGGAGCGCCAGAAGCGCAGCATTTCCCGAAGCCACATGGTATAGACCGTGTTAGCCGCATTTTTTACCATCATTTCCTCCGCGCTCGAATCTTATATCCAACCTGCTCTACTTCGCTTGCTTCCCTGTCCCTTATGGCTCGTCCCGTGTGATGGAGGAATACGTCATCCAGCGTGGGTTTCCGCAGACTGACCGAAAGTATGGAAATGCCTTCATTCGAGGCAAGAGCAAGAATATGGGGAATCTGGCGCTCACCCTCCTTTACCGTAATAAAAACCTCGTTCTTTTTCTGGGAAACTATGTTGGCGCACCCATTTTTTTTATAGAGGTCGCATAAACGGGCTAAATCATCTGGTTTTTCAATTTCCAATATGATGACATCTCCGCCGAGCATGCTTTTCAGGGCTTCCGGGGTATCGAGCGCCACGATCTCGCCGTGGTCGATTATCGCAATCCTGTGGCACAGGTGGTCAGCCTCTTCCATGTAATGCGTGGTGAGCATAATGGTCACTCCCTCCTCCTTATTCAGGGTTTTTATGTATTCCCAGATATGAATTCTCGTCTGCGGGTCAAGACCAAGCGTGGGCTCGTCAAGGAATAGGACCCGTGGGTGATGCATCAATCCCCGGGCGATTTCAAGCCGCCTCATCATTCCGCCCGAATATGTTTTTACGAGAGCGTCTGCCCTGTCTGTGAGTTCAACAAGGGATAGAACCTCATCTATCCTTTTTCTTCTTGTCCTGCCGTCAAGACCATAGAGCCTGCCGTGAAGGTCAAGGTTCTCTCTCCCTGTAAGGCGGTCATCGAGTGTGGTATCCTGGAACACCATCCCTATATTCTGCCGCACCGAGTCTTCCTGTTTTTGCACATCAAAACCCCACACAAAAGCGCTGCCGCCTGAGGGTTCGGTCATCGTTGAGAGCATGTTTATGAGCGTGGTTTTTCCTGCCCCGTTAGGACCGAGGAGCCCGAATAATTCCCCCGGTTTTACTGCGATGCTGACATTATTTACAGCAGTGATTTCATCGAAATGCTTTGTTATCCCTGATGTTTCAACTGCATAGAGCATGTTTCCCCATTATTTATTTTAAAGATTATAGAGCTATTCCCAAACCCATAACCGAAGTCTTTATCATTTATCATTCATATTGAAGAATGCTATTTTTACTCCAGCAGCGGGGTAGGGTAGTCAGGATATCCCGACGGGCTCATAACCCGTAGATCAATGGTTCGAATCCATTCCCCGCTATACGTGAACTTTAAAAAGATTAAAAGCTATTTTTCTTCACAAATCATTCTTTTTCATGCGTCACCCAGTAAACCGCCTTATACTTCTCGGCAAATCCATAAATATTCTTAGCCATCACAGCCCTGCCGTATTCGATTAACTCGCCGCCCCGGTCAAGTATATACGTGTTCTCGCCGAGCTTCGTCACCTTAAAGATTTCGCCTTTGTCCTCTGTGCCTACATGCAGCACATCCCTGATTTTCAGTTTCCTGAGGTCGGGTCGGACTGTTGTTTTTTCAACCATTGTATCAATCTCACTTATCTGTGTTGCGTGGTATTCATAAATAATAAACCTACCTGATTGTACAGCCAATGCCCTTGAGAAGAGCTTCCACTTCCTTCTGCACGGAGGCTGCATCATTATCCTTAAAAATAGTGAGTCTATATGTCACACTTTTCATATCTTGCTTTTCATAAATGTCAATGATCTCGGCAGAAATCACGTTTTTTGAACCATCGATAACGTTTTTTATTACTATGGGGTCTGAGCCCGCAGGAATAAAAACTGATACATCGCGTGTCATATTTTTTAAATTTGCCTTTTTCCACTCAAGCAATTCCTTTTCATTCAGAAGCCTTACGTTCTCTATCAGGAACTCGGTTGTCTTGCCGTTCCTCTCCAGAAGAACAGTCCTTGGGGTTACTTTTTTTATGCTTCCAAGGTGAACAACACCAGAGTAGATGTGCCGCAGCGCCCGCTCGATGCCGATGGAGCGCACAAGCTCTTCGTGCTCAGCTATCTTATTGCTGATGAGCTTCTCAGACCTGCGCAGAGCTGACTCTGTGTCCCCGAAATGCGCTGCAGCTTTTTTCATAATGCCCACAAAGCCCTCGACATCCCTGTTTCTGACAATCAGAGCCATCTGGTTGCACTGGGCGATGTATGCCTTATGCACCTCTGCCACTTGCGGGTTCATCTGTATCATGGCATATAGATAGGGATTCTGCGCCAGTATCCTTCCAACGAGGTCAAGCATGATATCGTACATCGGGCTCATGAATCTTCTTGAGTTAGCGACATCGAACTCAAGTTCCCTGAAAACAGAACCTATGGAGATATAGGCAAAGTGCGTAAGACCCTGCACAACAGCCATCATTTTATCATGCTGCTCCGGCGACATTATTTCGATATGCGCACCGTTATCCTCATACAAGCTCCTGATTATTGGAAGCCATTTTATGCATCTCCCCCCAACGGTTGTGAAAATGACCGTCTGTCCCCTTATGTCGGGTATGGAAGGCCCGAACATGGGATGCGTTCCCAGAATCTCAACATCGGGAGGAGCGTGCTTGAGCATCGCGTCCACAGGTGCTTTTTTAATGGATGTGATATCCATCAGCAAACTTCCTGCAGGCATTTTAGGGGCAATTGCCTTGATGGTGTTTTCTGTGTCATTTATAGGCACAGAAATCATGACTATATCGCTTCTCCCTATCTCATTGTCGAGGTCTTCCGCAAATTGAACTCCCAGTTGCACGGCAATATCTTTTCTCCTGTTGATACCCCAGAGCACAACGTCAAAACCATGCTTTTCATAAAATCTGGCAAACCACCTGCCAGTCTCTCCTGTCCCTCCGATGATTAATATTTTCATACAAGTACTTCCCTCACAGCTTTTTCCATGACATCAAGAGGCGGGGTCTTTCCTGTCCAGATTCTGAATGCCTCCGCTCCCTGATATATGAGCATAGCCACGCCGTCGATTGTTTTTGCGCCAGCTTTACGAGCTTCCTGAAGCAGCATGGTCTCAACCGGGTTATAAACAATATCGAATACCACAAGCTTGCTGTGCATCATTTCCGAAGTTACGATGGTTTCAGATGTTTTTGGAGTCATGCCAACAGCCGTTGAATTTATGAGAATATCGCAGCTCTGGATGAGATTTTTAAGTTCATCAAGACCTGTGCCTCTTGCTTTTCCAATTTTGCTCACATCCTTCGCAAGGGCAACTGCTCGCTCTTCCGTCCTGTTTGCGATGATTACGCCTGCCCCGTCCGATGCGAGCTGGAAGGCAATCGCTCTTGCAGCACCTCCAGCACCCAGCAGCAGCACATTCTTCCCTTTGATTCCAATCCCACCTCTCTCCAATGCCATTTTAGCCCCTATGCCGTCTGTGTTATATCCAACGATGCCTCTTTTAAAATCTATCGTATTGACCGCTCCTATCTGTCTTGCAAGTTCCGTGGGCTTGACTATGTCCAGGGCTTTCTCCTTCAAAGGTATGGTGAGGTTCAGCCCACCGAATCCAAGGGCATATGCACCGTATATCGCATCACGAAGTGCATCTCTACTCACCCTGAATGCATGATATTCACAGTCCATCCCGAGGGCGCAGAAGGCTGCGTTGTGCATGACAGGGGAAAGACTATGCGATACCGGGTCTCCGAGAACACCGAATAGCTTCATGCTATCTTAATTAATAGTGGTGGTTAAAAAGTATTTTGATAATTAAGGCCAGATGCGGTAGTATGCGTTCAAAGCCAGAATAGCTATCCCTGCCGCTACTGCTATGGAAACCACCGTTTTTGGATCTATCAACGTGGCAGTCTCCTCAGCGTCATAGTATCTCATCAAGCCCGCTGAGGACATAAGACCGCTGCCTTCTTTCTTTTTTGCCATAGGCGTTACTTATGTTTCCATAGCATTTGAATGTATCGACATGCGAATTGTAAATTTTGAGGGATATGCTTAAATATATACATGATTATAATGACCATAATGTCAGGAGAGACATCTAAATGTCCAAAATGCGGCAGCTTGGACAGTGTTTGGCGCGGTTACAGGTACAACAAATCCGTGAAGAAAAGGCTGAAAAAATGCAAAATTTGTGGTACAAAATTTACTCCGGATGATGGATTCCTAAGACGACGTTTTCAAAAAGAGCACATCGTAGAGGCTGTTTCTCTATACCAGAGCGGCCTTTCATTGAGCAAGGTTAAAGACCGCATGTGGCAGCATCGCAAAGTAAAGGTTTCTCGCTGGATGATCCTACTGTGGAGTCGAGATTATTCCGAAACACTTGATGAGACTAAGAGAAAAAATCAACAACATTAGCTTTATGAGCCTCAATATCAAATCCAGATTGATCTGCGGAATTATAATATTTATAGTTTTGTTCGGGACAATAAGCCTCGCAGATTTCGATAGCTCACAGCTCCAGTGGGCAGGGGGCGTATCAGACAAGCTCATGCGCGGTCAAGTAATATCTTACAAAGGTTATACCGTACAGGCAGTAGACTTTCCAGCACCTGTGGAGTCGGCAAAATACAAACCAGAACCTGCAGAACCTGTTGAGCCTTTCGTGGCGCTTAACATATCGAAAAATGGCAGTTTTATAAGCACTGTCGCGCTTGGATTGGCAGAATCGTATACTGTGCCTGATGGTGAATTGAAGGTAACTGCGAATGAACTCCCTTCTCCATATGCAAAGGAATGGATTTTTGAAAGCTATGCTCCATGGGCTGTAGTAGAATTGGATCCAAGAGGAACTCCAAGCCTTGAGGTATCGATACAGACAGACAAAGATAAATACACATCCTCATACACCACAGACATTACTGCGACTGTAAACTTAAAAAATAAAGGCACTGCTGATGCATTTAATGTTGACATGGTGATCGACACAGAACTTCCAATAAATAGGGGACGTTTAAAATACCATTATGATAGAATCAAAACAGGGGAATCCATCACCGAGACAATCACATTCGCATCGCCCATTCTCGAAGAGCAGAAGATGTTCAGCATATCAGCAGACGTCAGTGGATATGATGTTATGAATATTCCATACACGGCAACCACCACAAAGAGCATTTCAATGGCAGCCGAGCTTCCAGTGATTCTCTCCATAAGTAAAAGCACGGTTAATAAGATGTATTTAAAGGATTACACCATCATTTCATTGTCTGTAAAAAACAACGGAAGGCTCGATGCTAAAAATGTAAATATAACAGACTCTCTTCCAGGCGGTTTTAAACTCCTCGGCAACCAATCGCTGCACTGGGTTGCTGATATTCCTGTCAATGAGGAATGGGACTTTCGCTATCTGGTAAGACCTCTTGAGGCGAACAAAGAAGGTGTCCTATTTCCCGCTGCAACTGCCGAGTTCGAAATAAAGAATGAATCTTATAGTATGCAATCAAACCAGCCGAGGATTGTGGTGTACGGGCCAAAGATCATCCTTAAGAAACGGACGGATGTTTCAGAATTCAACCCGGGCGATACTGTGACCGTGACTGTGGTTGCAGAAAATACAGGAAGTACCCCTACAAGGGTGACCATCATAGACACCCTCCCAGATAATGTAACTCTGGTAAGCGGCAGCACAATGGGTGGTGGATTTCTGGAAGCAACAATGAATATGAGTTTCAGCTACACCCTCAGAATTGATTCCAAAGAGACCATCACGCTTCCAGCTGCAAATGCCGAATACTACGAACTTGGATCCATGGGCAGAAAGATCAGCACTAGCAGTCAGGAAGTTGAAATACAGCTTAAATCCGCAAGGAAAACCCCTATACCTACCCCTCAAATCACAACACAAACGCCTGTGCCAACGCCTCAAACTACAGCATCAGCCCCTGAGGCTTCGCCTACTGTTATTGTTCCTACTGCAACTGAACTCCACGAAATTGGGACTCTCCTCTTGAATACTATACTGGGTTGTAACGATATCAACATAGGCAGCTTTAAACGTACAGTTTGTGACTATTTCGAGCAGGGCATCGGTGAACCTCAGGCGAATATCTCCATAAGAAAGAGTACTGTTGACAGCATGCTTTTAAAGGATTACACCAGCATTTCATTATACGTAGTAAACAATGGAACGTACGACGCTAAGAATGTGAATATCACAGACTCTCTTCCAGACGATTTTATACTCATCGGCAACCAATCGCTGCATTGGGTTGTTGATATTCCTGCCGGTAGTGAAAGGGAATACCGCTATCTGGTGAGACCCGAAGAGTCAAGCAAAGAAGGCATAGTATTCCCCGCAGCTTCGGCAGAGTTCGAAATAAATAATAAATTATACAGCATCCGATCAAACCAGCCCACGATTGTCATCAACGGACCAAAGGTTGTACTCACGAAGCAGGCAGACGTTTCCGAACTCAAACCTTTAGATAATGTGACCGTGACTGTACTGGCTGAAAACACTGGAACTGTTCCTACAAGCTTGGCTATCCAGGACAATCTGCCGGAATACGCCACTCTTGTCAACGGCAGCACAAGGTATGAAGGGTTTTTAGAGGCAAACTCGAACGTAAGTTTCAGCTATACTCTTAAAATAGATTCCAATCAAACAGTACTTCCCCCTGCAATAGCAGCATATTACGAATTCGGCTATAAAGGCAGAAAGCTCAGCACAAGGAGTCAGGAACTTGAAATACCGATTAAATCTCCAACTAAAATAATTGAAGCTCCTGGCAAGAAGATAAGCGAAGCAGAATTCCTTCAATTGGGATATTTTTTAATTGCTCTGGGGCTCGTCAGTTTTGTCCTTTATAAATTGTGGAGCTACAGAAAGACAATAAAGGCAGCTTCAGAGACGACAGGAAAACCTGAAGAGCAGAGGAAATATGAAGAGGCAATAAAGGCTTATGATAAAGCTATAGAGATAAATCCAGAAAATGCAGATGCCTGGTATAATAAAGGCTTCGCGCTCTATGAACTTGGGAAAAATGAGGAAGCAACAAAAGCTTATGATACAGCCAGAAAAATAATACAAAGGAACAAATCATCCCCATGAAATTATGGCGTTTCCTTGACCTTGATATGGTTGACGGTTTTTACAGCGCAGCCCTCTTTGAATCCATTGCAAGGCACGTAGGTACTGGCTCTTCCCCTGAAACCATGCTTTTCTGGCGCGTGTGCTCTCCTGTTGTATATCTCGGCTATCATCAATGCGTGGTTGATGAGATTAATGCTGACTTCTGCAATCGTAAGAATATCGGGATAGTGCGCAGGATACTGGGAGGCGGGTGCGGTTTCTGTGATAAGAACCAGGTACTTTATTCCGTGATCGGAAAGGAAGAAGGCATTATTCCGAATGATATTCAGGCTGCGTATACAAAAGTGCTTGGAGGCGTTGTGAACGCCCTTGAAACGCTCGGCGCCGGTGGTGAAATTGACGCGGCACGTAATGCTGTGTATTCAAAAGGGCGAAAAATTTCAGGAAATGCGCAGGGGCGCTTTGGCGGTGCAGTTTTGATTAACGGAAGCCTGCTGCTTGATTTTGATTTTGAGCTGATGGATAAGGTGCTTAAAAATCCCACGAAGAACCTCCGTCCGGTTAATTTTGCGAGGGAGGGGATGATTACGTTGAAGGAATTGGGGATTGAAGATGTTGAGGGGGTAAAAATGGCACTGAGAGAGGGTTTTGAGAGTGCGCTCGGGGTTAAACCAAAAAAAGGCAGGCTGACTGAAACCGAAGTCACAGCTGCTAACAAGCTGCTGGATAAGTATCGACGGCATGATTGGACATACAGGATGGA
>CAYXIP010000019.1:0-22119 GCA_964465515.1 uncultured Candidatus Methanoperedens sp.
TTATTCCTTCTTCTTTGCTTTCTTCTCTTTCTTCCCCTCTTCAGCCTTTGCTTCGCCTTTCTCCTCCTTCTCTTTCTTGGGGAAGATTTCGCTCAAAGGCTTCTGACCGTACTCCACAATGACGGTATTAATCTGGGCAATATCCGATGAAATCTCACGCCCTCTCATGGACTTTCGTCTCTTGATACCCTCTGCCTTCGGTCTATAACCCACGCCGCCTGCAACTAATATTTTTCTTCTCGCAGGTCCTGGCAGGTCACCTCTCATGGCAAAACCATCCTTATCTGTTCCGCCTGTTATCTTCAGGGTATATCCTGCCAAACCTACCACGTCCCCTCCTACAGTATCGCCGATATTCTTACCTATTAATTTGTTGACCGCTGCGCCTGTGACCACTGTCTGATAAGCCTGTGTGCTCTTGCTGTCCGAAACCACTACTCTGAAATCTACCATTCTTTATATTCTCCTTATTAAATTATTATCTGTAAACCAGAACTCTGACTTTACTTGCAGTTAATATACTTAAATATATCCAACGACAACTTAAGTATAAACTATTTTCCCCCATCATAGCCAAGAATCGTTACTATAGGCACCAGACTCAATACTAACATTAAGTAAATGTAGTTTAAGCCTGTTGTTACAAGAACATCCGGATTCAGAGTTCGCCATACAAAACATGCAGTGATGACTGCAGTCAATACCACAGTAAATATTATTTTCCTTACAAAGACCTTGGTCATTTTTCCTTCGTAAGTTACTTTCCAGGAGAAAATACCAGAGAGTCCGGCAAATGGAGAGGATAAAAACCCCAGGGCAAGCATGCAGTACGATGCTGTTTCAAAAGGAGTCTTGTCCGTTAAAACATATAGAAGAGTTAATAGAGAAACAGCAATCGAGTAAGCTATGGAAAAATGAACCAGTATTGGATGAAGGTGCGACTCCCCTAATTTCAGCAAGAGTTCCTGCCCGAAAGATTTCTCCTTGCCCAATTCTCCGACGATGCGGAATTTTATCAATATCTCTTCGCCATGAGGCGCACTTAATATATTCTCTGTTAAATCAACCCCTGCAAGATGTTTACCTGCATGAATCCCATTCTTCCAGAGTTGACTGTTTGAAACGTCATAGACTTTTCCTCTGAAGGCTGTGTATGCTGGTTACCCAAGGTTTATGAGGAATAAACCGAAATATAATCCTATGGAAAAATGCACTGCCTGCCACTGGCAATGCACGGAAATAAGAAGATGCAAATCAGTACATCTTCCCAAAGGGGATATCAACCCTGAACTTCTTGGGGGTGTAGATTCAAATTACCGGATTCATTCGAGGGTATTTAAACATCCTTAACTATGTTTGAGAAAAGAAATAAATGGATCAAGACAAGGTTTGGCAACATAGACGAGAAAATACTGGGGCGGATCGAAGAAGTAAAAGAAATATCCTTCGGGAATAGCGAACTTGAGTGGCATCATAATCCTCAGAAAATAATAGAGATGTTCTGGACTGGCGATTGGAATTTTTATGGGGGCTCTGATAATCGTTATTTCAGACAAAATATGATATATTACGGTAAGCTTTACGGAGATGGTCTGAAACATCGGCAAAAATGGGAGACTATGGAACTTACAGAAAAAGCGGGGACATTAATAAAAACCGTTAAGGAACTCTGGGCAGATGTTATATAAACATGGCTAATCAGACTGCCTTTGGTGGGGGATAATTTAATTAACAACCTGAGAAATAACATATAAGGGGAAACCATGGATTTTTCTTTTACTGAAGAACAGGAACTTTTCAGAAAGTCTGTAAGAGAGTTCTGCGAGAAAAAGCTTGCTCCTCGTGCGAGTGAAATCGATGAGAAAGGAGAGATTCCTCATGAAGTTCTGGCTGATATGGCAACCTTTGGGCTTCTTGGAATAACTGTTTCAGAGGAATATGGTGGCTCGGGGGCAGACTTTGTTACAGCGGCAATAGCGGCTGAGGAAATAGCCAGAGCCGATATAAGCATGGCTACTGCTGTTTATTATCTGGTAGAAGCAGGCTGGGGCTTCTTGATGGACAGATATGGCAGCAAGAAGGCTAAAGAGGAAATTCTGCCCGATGTAACAAAAGGGAAAAAATTTCTGGGCATAGCTTCTACCGAGGCTGGCGGAGGCTCGGATATTGCATCCATATCTACTGTGATGGAAAAAAGAGATGGGAAACTGGTAGTAACTGGTGCAAAGACTTTCATAAGCGGGGTCAGGGAAGCCGCTAAATACGGAGGTGGTTATGTAACAATTGTAAAGACAAATCCTGAACTTGGACACAAAGGTCTTTCACTGTGTTATCTTCCAATAACGGATACGAAAGGAATAACCACCAGTATTTTTAAACAGATGGGGAGGGAAGGAATATCTACCGGTACCATAAACATAAACAATGTGGAGATACCTGCACATTATCTAATAGGAGAATGGGATAATGGTTTTTATTATGCCATGGAAGGTTTTAACTGCGCCAGAACACTGGTAGCCGCAGCATGTACAGGTGCCGCTGAGAAGGTCTTGGAATCTGGGATCGCGTATATTAAAGAAAGACAGGCTTTCGGCTCTCCTCTCGCCAGGTTTGAGGGAATACAATTTCAACTGGCAGAGGATTATATAAAACTTGAATCCGCAAGACTGCTTGTCTATAAAGCAGCCTGGATGCTTGATCAGATGTACACTGAAAGCAGGTTCAGCCGTAAAGAAATAAATAAAGCCGTAGCTTGCGCTAAACTTATTGCACCGGCAGCAGCTTTTGATATCATTAAGGATGTATTGACATGGCATGGAGCGTACGGCTATACCAAAGAAGCAGGGCTGGAGCGGGGTTTAAGGGGCGTGGCTTCCTATATAATCGGGGCAGAAGGAGCCCAGAATATCATGAAGATTATAATTGGCAGAGAAATTTTGGGGAAAGAGTTCACCCCTTATTGAATCCTTCAGATATGAATAATAAACCAATAATGGAGAGAAGCGATTGTGGATATTGTTGTATGCATCAAGCAGATATATGATCTGAGCCAGATAAAAGTAGATACAGCTTCTAAGCGCCCAGTAACTGAAGGGGTCGCAAGGAAGCTCAGTGATTTTGATAAGAATGCACTTGAGGAGGCAGTCAGAATCAAGGAAAAATTCGGAGGAAAAGTTCTGGCTTTAATCAGAGGCACAAATGACGCAGCTAAAGAGGCACTTGCCATGGGTGCTGATGAAGCTATTGTTTATAATGCAAATGCAGATTCTCTTGGCACAGCTTCTCTCCTTGCAGGAATTATCCGGAAGATGAAGTACGACCTTATCATATGCGGGGAAGCTTCCATTGATGAGTACTCTTTTCAGATCGGTCCAAGACTGGCGCAGGCTTTAGGAATTCCGGTGTTAACATACGCAAGAAAAATCGAGTTGAAAAATAGCGAGGTCATCGTTGAAAGAAATCTCGAAAACAGGTATGAGGTAGTTAAAGCATTGCTTCCGGCTTTAATAACTGTTACCAAAGAAATCAATGAACCAAGAATTCCTACTTTGCTTCAAATATTGGGTGCTTCAAAGAAAAAAATAACCGAAATAAGCCCACAAAAGCCTGAGGTTGGAATTGAGACTTTAAGCACTCTGGCTGTTGAAATGAAACGGAAAGAAGTAGTCCTGAAAGATGTTGAAACACTGGCTAAAGCTATAATATCTGAAAAGTAGGGGCAAAAATGATTTTCGTTTTTTCTGAAGACAATGAAACTGCTTACGAGATTCTTGCAATAGGAAGGGAGCTTGCAAATTCTTTAAAATCAGAGCTTGGAGCAGTTTCATTCGGGCGCGTGAGCGAGGAAGCTTATATTTTCTGCGGAGCAGACAAAGTATATTCCATTCAGTCCCCGTATTTAAATACGGGGTTTGAACTGCATGCAGACCATGTTGTGGATTGCATCTCCTCGCTTCTTGATCAGTACAAACCAGAGATCATTTTAATAGGTGGAACCAGGCTGGGAAGGGAAGTTGCTCCAAGGATTGCACAAAAGTTTGGAGTTGCCTGCGCTACAGACTGTATTGAATTTTCACAGGAACAGGAATGGCTGATAGTGAAGCGCTATGTTCTCGGGGGAAGATTTGTCGCGACCCAGAGATTTTTGCGCAAACCCCAGATAGCTACTGTACCTCCCAGGAGGTTTGAAAAAAAGTTAGACAAAAATAGAAAAGGCGAAATAATCAAAGTCTCCTTGAAACCAGCAGAACCAAAAGTGCAGGTACTGGAAATAAAGAAAAAAGCTCCGGAATTGCTCAAAATTGAGGATGCGTCTATCATCGTTTCCGCAGGCAGGGGGGTTAAGAAAAAAGAAGACCTCAAGCTTATCGAAGCTCTTGCACAGGTTCTTGGCGGTGCTGTGGGTTGCTCAAGGTCAATTGCTGCCGATCTGAAATGGCTCTCTGAAGAACACTGGGTAGGATTATCGGGACATAAGGTCAAACCTAAACTCTATATTGCCATTGGCATTTCAGGTCAGGTGCAGCATATAGCAGGCATAAGGGAATCCAAAACCATTATAGCGATAAACAATGATCCAAATGCACCTATCTTTAAAGCATGTGATTACGGGATTGTGGGGGATTTGTATGAGATAGTGCCGAAGCTAATAGAAATATTGAAGAAATAAATAAATATTATTCACCCATACCTGTAATATACCCCGTATCCCCCTCTCGGATAGCTGAAATCCACTGCACCTTTAGGACAGGCAAACTTGCAGGTTCCGCACTCAAGGCAGCCCTCGTAATCGTGTACTATTTCCTCTCCTTTCTCAAGCGTGTACCTCCTTGCAGGACAGAATCGGAGGCACGGCTTATCTATACAATCCTTACACATGCTTGTATCCACTTTTATGTGCTTTTCTTTATCAACCTCAAAGCTTACAAGTCCAAGCCGTTCCTCAATGCTTATGTTCACAACGCCCTCATACCTTTTATCATATCCAGAAGCATCTGAAACCTCTCTCCTTTTGTTTCTTCTAATATCTCGTCAAATACTCTTTTCTTTTCCCCTTTCACTAATGCTAACTTATGAAAAAGCCTGCATGCAAGCTCTGGGTAAAGTGAATAAAGCCTGGCATTCGCAAGAAATTCAGGCGCACGCTTAAAGGTCTCCCTGTCCTTGAGCACAAAATCGTTCTTGAGCAGGTATTCATAATGTGAGAGGCTCTTCTTTGAGAAATCATTTCTCTCCATCGCGATTTTTACAACCTGAGCAGCAGCCATTCCAGAGGCAATAGCCATATCCATGCCTCTCAGAGTAATACCGCTATTCACCAATAAACCCGCGGCATCCCCGACAACGAGCATGCCATCAGTGAAAAGTCCTGTGCGTGAAGATTCAGGTATCGCATGGGCTGAGTATTCCATTATTTTCCCGCCTGCTATCAGTTTTGCTATAGCAGGATTCGAATTGAATTCCCGAATCATCTCATGAGCCTCTATTCTCTTTTCGATAAGCTGGTTTGTATATACCACAATTCCCACTGAAAGGCTTGTCCTGTTGGTATAAATAAAACCTCCTCCAGGGATTTGTTTCGTGCATTGACCAATAAAAAGCTGGGCTGCACCTTCTGCGCTTGCAAGGTTAAATCGATCTTCAATAACTTGCTCCGGCATCTCTATTATCTCTTTCATGCCGATTGCAAATTCTTTTACCTCAAATTTCTTAAGCCCTGCTTTTTCTGCCATTATAGAGACCGCGCCGTCTGCTGCAATAACCACATTCGCTTCAAGTGCATCCCCGCCGGCAACTATGCCTGCAACCCTTTTATTTTTCCATAAAAGATCATCAACCCTTATACTGGGTACCAGAGTAGCTCCTGCTTCAACTGCCTTGCCTGCAAACCACTGGTCAAATTTTGCTCTCAGTATCGTAAAGCTATTCGGTGGCAGAAGAAGCTCCTCATCCTGGAAATCAAGCGTAAAAGAAGCTTTGTTGCACAGTAAAGTCAGTTTCTCCCGCGTGACCTGCCTCTCCACCGGAGCTTTTTTCCAGAACTCCGGGATGAGCCTGTTTAAAGCATGCGCATACATCCTCCCGCCCATTACATTTTTTGCTCCAGGATACTTGCCTCTCTCTAATATCAATACATTGAATCCCATCTTTGCAAGCGAGTAAGCTGTTGCACAGCCTCCCGGACCAGCGCCGACGATTATGGCGTCAAATTTTTCGGTCATTTTAATGATTGATGAGCAATTAAAAGCCTCAATATATCAGAAGTCCCCTCACCAATGGTAAGCAGCCTTGCATCTCGCCAATGCCTGTGAACATCGTATTCGTCTGTGTATCCGTAGCCCCCGTGAATCTGTATTGCATTATCGCATACCTTCAAAGCCATCTCCGTAGCAAAAAGCTTGGCCTGAGAAGCTTCGGAAACAATGTTTTTCCCCTGATCCTTTAAATAGGCAGCGTAATAGGTAAGAAGCCTTGCGGCATTTATCTCTGTTATCATGTCAGCAATTTTTTCCTGCACAAGTTGAAAATTTGAAATGCTCTCTCCAAAGGCTTTCCTCTCTTTACTGTATAAAAGGGATTTTTCATATGCAATCTGTGCAATCCCGATAGCTATTGCTGCTATCGTCAACCTTCCAGAATTTAGAATCTGTTTTGCGTACTCAAGCCCCTTGCCTTCTTCCCCCATGAGGTTTTCTCTTGCAACCTCACAGTTCTCAAGGTGTACCTCAGATAACCTGTGTCCTTTGAACCCAAGTTTTGGAATGACCTTTGCCACATTGAATCCGTGTGTATTCCGTTGTACAAGAAAAGATGATACTCCGTTACCAGTTCTCGCGAACAATAAGATAAAATCGGCTTCTCCGGGACTTGTTATCAGCGTTTTAGTGCCGTTTAAGATATATTTATTTCCTGAAAGTTCTGCTCTGGTCTGGATTGATCTCGCATCAGAGCCGCAGCATGGTTCTGTTAGTGCAAAAGCTGCCAGGCTTTTGCCTTCAACCAGACCTTTATTCTTGAGAAATTCGTTCTTCTGTATATCATCCCCAAATAATCTTATACCTTCACATACCATTCCCTGGATTGATACCTGCAAAGCAGTATTGGCACATGCTTTAGCTAATATCTCAAGCGCTGCGATATACACCGGATATGGGAGTCCCAGACCATTATATTCCAGAGGAAAAGGAATAGCCATAATCCCCTGCTTCATCACTTTTTCTAAACTCTGTCTCGGAAATATCTCCTCATTGTCCACCTTTTTTGCTTTGGGCAGTATCTCTTTCTCAGTGAAATCTCCAATCGACTCCAGGATTAAATTATAATCCCCTCCAGGAAAAAGCATCTCTATAACGTTTTTTTGCTCATGTGTGTAAAACATGGTCTACCTCCAGCGATTATTGCCACAGCTAAATCCATATCATCTATAGTAAGCTTGTCTTTTTCAGATATATTCTTTCCTTCGACAGGATTATCACTAAGCAAATGTTCTGAATAAGCGTTGGAAAACTTTTCGCTGCCTCGATAATCGGTTGAAAAAGAGAAAACGTATGTAATCCTGAAACTTGTTTCGTCGCTTGAACCTGAGTTTTGTTTCTACCCTGCTGGGTTTAAGTTTTTCAAGGTAGATAATAAGAGACTAAAAGGAAGATGCATTATATTTCAGCTCTGTTATCTGCTGAATATCCCTGACAAGTTCTTCGGACGGTTCGTACCCTCCTTCGAGCAGGTTTCTATTCCAAGGCACTTTGATTTAGTTTCATACAGCAGCCCTTCACGAACCGCAGGATTACGGAGCAGTTCATTTCTTGAATTCATAGTGGTCGGGCCATTTCTCAGGAGGCTTGAATGGAGTAACGGGCAGATATTCTGGGATTGCATGAACCTTTGGCTCTTCTTTCTTTTTCAGTGCATTCAGTCCTGCTCTTATCAAGGCGATTATTGCATCTTCTTTTTTCTTATATATTCCCTGGGACACAAGATTTTCTATGCCAGTCTCTAAATCTGAAGGCAAATGGATGGTGATATTTCCCATGATTCTAATCTGGCTTGTAATGCCAAATAGATTTCCAAGATCCATTTCCAGTCATCGATTCCCATTAATTTTTAATCTCTGATGATTCCTGTTGTTTAATTTCACTAAGTCGAAACAGGTTGTTTGAACCATCAAAATTATAACCGCTAAAAGTGATAAATCATCTATTATGGAGAAACAACATAAAAAAATATCTGCGGGTTTTGTAGAAAACATAAAACGCCTGCCCAAGAAACGCCAGCGAAATATATGGAAAGCCGTTGCATTCTACTGGCATGTCCATCTCTACGAGCGCCACAAACTGAAGAAAATAAAACCAGAGCTTCCTGATTACGAGCTCATCCAGCAGGCTGCCGTGAAAGTATACGGCGAGGAAAAGGCTCTTCCAGTTCTCAATACTCTCCTTGAACTGGGAATTCCTCCTCATCCATTTAATATGCTTATTTACGAAGCAGCTAATGGCACATCTCCCATAACAAGAGAGAGGATTCACAGCTTTTGCTTTGGTTGCATCATCCAATTCGGAGCAGAGTATCACGATGCAGTCAAGGAACTTGTAGAAAAAGGAATAATTAAAAAAACAGGAGATCAGGACTGGATAGACTACCTCAAAAAATGCAACAGCTATGTACCTGAGGTAGTTGAATATAGTGTATAGTCCCGGGCGGATTCGAACCGCCGTCTCCGGCTCCAAAGGCCAGAAGGATTGACCACTACCCTACGGGACTGGGCTTAAAAAAGCAAGGAAACTACTTAGATGTTTGCTATATGTACGCCCTTCTGAGCCTGTCCTTATGCTCGTTGTATTTCCTGCGAAAAGCCGTGTCGTCCTTCATTTTCTCAACCTGCTGCCTGAGCTTATTTTCAAGCGCTGCCTGCTTGCTCGAAAGATACTCCCTGCACAGCAAATGTGAAGAATCTGATGAATATGTCTGCACCCCCGCCATTATGATGGAAATATTTCCTGTATATGGCGTCATTGCCCCGAAAGGCACTGGCGAACCTTTCTTCATTATTTTCTCAATGTCCCCGTCGCTGCGCGATGCTCTCATGCCCACGGCAACAAATTCGCCGGGCTTTACCTCTTCGGATTTAATCTGCCACAGGTTATAATCGCCTGCTATAAAAGTATCGTGATATTCTCCGTTCATGCCCGAAAGCACGCACCACCCGGATTTATCCTTACTTTTATCGTACGACTCTTTCAGGTTTCCCATCACATCGCTTATACTTTTTATTGCCATTATGCGAACATTCCTTTCGGGGGTTCCGATTTCTTCCCGGCAGATTCAGCAAGCGCTGCCTCAAAATGAGTTTTTGTTACGCTTCCGCCTGAAATTATAGCTTTATGCAGTGCATTCTTGAGTAATTTCTCAACAATGTCCCTTCCGGAAAAGCCATGGGTCTGCTTAGCTATTGCTTCAAGATTCACATCTTTTCCAAGTTTTTTCGGGAATCTGCGCGTATAGAGTTTCAATATCTCGAATCGTTCTTTGTATGTGGGAAGGGTGAATTCAATCTCTTCCTCAAAACGGCTTCGTACAGCGGAATCAAGGGTATGGAGCATGTTCGTAGCTGCAATAGTACATATCCCGTCGCGCTCATCAATCCCGTCCATCTCGGTGAGCAGCGCATTGACAATCTCAGCCACATCGCCGCGTATTTCCTGATAGCCCCGATTCAGGGCAATGGCATCGAATTCATCAATAAATATTATGCACGGCGATAGCTCTTCTGCTTTATCATAGAGCTGGTGTATTGAGCGGGCTCCATCGCCAACGAATTCTCCTATCAGTTTGGTGGCTCTTACAGGCAGGAAAGAAACATCAGTTGCATTCGCAAGCGCCTTTGCCATCATGGTTTTTCCTGTCCCTGCTGGTCCGTGGAATAAAATATTCCTGGGCATCCAGTTTCCGAATTTCTCCGGTTTTTTAAGGAAACGCTCCACAAGCTTGCATTTCTGCTTGGCTTTTTCCTGCCCTATGATATCCTTAAAGGTGACTGTGGGTTTAATTTCTGGAATAAAGAAATCCGAGTCATAGTCCTCCACCACGAATTTGGTATTTTTTCCTATCTCGGAGTTTTCAGGGTCAACATCTATAATCCTGAAAGCAAAATCCGGGAACATCCTGCGGTCGAAAAGGTAATCTCCTTTTTTTACTATAAAACCGTTCCACTGCTCTCTTGCGTAGAACTCAAATACGTCCAGTTCAGACGGTTCGGGATATTCATGGAACATTCCTTTCAACGGGTAACCTGCAGGCTTCACTGTTACAGTTTTTGCTCCTTCCCCTTTTGAGCTGGATTTATATTTAACGCCTTTTTTAACATTCACCCGTTGTTTTGCTCGCATAAAATCAATAAATGCCGCTTATCTATTAAATGTTACCCTGCTCTTTAGAAATTCTTTTATTCCAATCCCCGTGTTTTTGAGGAGTCTGAATGCAAGTTCCTGCGAGGGCCAGGAACCAAGCCCGCAATCCGGACCTGCATATTTTATCCTTTCACCGAATATCCCGTATGCCCTTTCAAGCCGCTTGGCTATGGTTTCCGGAGTTTCCATCAGAGTAATTATCTCTTCAAGCTTTGAAGGTTCTTTCCAGACATTCGTGCCGTATTTCTCGTTCAGAAAAGCCGCCATTCCGAAAATATCGGTGCGCGCTACCCCGACCCTCAGGAATTTATCATAATCTTCAAGGTCTTTCCTGTCTATGAGGTCAAGATACGAGGGGTTTGCAGCCGACTCGACACCTACTATACCAATCGAATGCGTCCTGCAAACAAGTTTATAATGCAGGGGCGAATGCAGGTGGATTTCAGTATCGATTCTATGAGAGGCTGACGTTTTCGAGGCTTTTTCCAGTGCTTCTATAATATCACCATCATTGAACATTATCTGGGGATTTATCCCGATGCTGGGTTCGTCGATTGAGACCGCGGCTACATTGAGCTGCCTTGCGTTGTCTATGGAATTGCCGATAAAGCGGTCGATGCTGGTTGCAAATGCGTCCAGCACGTCTTTATACGCCGTTCCCCCGAATTGTTTCAGATACAGCTCCACCGGTCCTGTGACGCATACCCTTATATTTAATTTCCTGCCGCTTTCCTTGAAGTATTTTTCTCCGACCTCTTCAATAGCCTCAAGCTCCATTATCCTTGCTTTCTCTTTCTTGACTACAAGAGGCTCGTCCTGGGCGGATTCGTCATTGATTATCCCCAAAAACTGCTGGTTCATATCCTGGAACTGCGGATATGTGGGCGCGTCCACGCCTGCATCTATTTTCTGCCGCATTGCATCCCTGAGAATGCCGATTAATTTTTGGTCTTTGTTTTTTACGGCAGAGGCTATCCATTCTTTATTTATGCCTGCGGGCAGTGGATAGCTCCCGATATCATCGAAGAGTATCATTGGCTATTGATTGTATTGTGCATGTTTATAGTTATTGAACCAGCGATACAGTTAAGCTTAGTAATTAAAATGTGTGATATATGGAAAAGTGGAAGTGTACCCTCTGCGAATATGTATACGACCCTGCAGTCGGGGACCCGGCCAATGGGGTTGCGCCCGGAACTGCCTTTGAAGACATTCCAGAAGAATGGGTTTGCCCCTGGTGCGGCGCGCCCAAGACTGCATTCAAAAAACTGGAATGAAAATAAAACGTCCGGACCGGGATTTGAACCCGGGTCGGAGACTCGACAGGCCTCCATGATAGGCCGCTACACTATCCGGACTTGAGGGATTCGCATTAATGGTTTTGTTCCATTTAAGTCTTTTGTTAACGTTTAAATCGCAATCCAGTATCAATTATAAATAGTTGCGTCTTTATTTAGCATCTTCGATGAAGCTGGCTATTCAAAAATCTGAAATTAAAGGAACCGTCAGCGCCCCGCCCTCAAAAAGCTACACGCACAGGGCTATTGCAATAGCCTCGCTTTCGAAAAAAGCCACTATTTATAATCCGCTTCTCTCCGAGGACACAAAAGCCACGATACGAGCCTCTGAAGCCTTCGGTGCGGGTATAGAATCAAAGAAAGACTCGCTCATAATCAAAGGATTTGACGGGAAACCCTCAGTACCCGACAACATTATCGATGTCGCAAACTCGGGCACCACGCTTCGCATAATGACAGCCGTGGCTTCGCTTGTAAACGGCGCCACGGTTCTCACAGGCGACGCAAGCATAAGGACAAGACCGAATACACCGCTGCTCAATGCACTGAATGACCTTGGAGCTGAGGCATTCTCCACGCGCGGCAACGGGATGGCTCCTCTCGTGGTAAGGGGAAAAATGAGAGGGGGGCGCGTTTACATAGACGGCTCAATAAGCTCCCAGTTCATCTCGGCGCTTCTCATTGCATGCCCCTTTGCGCAGAACAGGACTGCCATAATGATAAAAGGCGAGTTAAAATCCCGACCGTACGTGAATATTACAATCGACATGCTGAGAGATGCAGGCGCGAAAATTGAAGCGGATGAAAGGGTCAACTCTTTTACGCTCCCGCCTGAGCAGGAGTACAACCTCAAGTCGTACAATGTTCCCGGGGATTTTTCTTCCGCTTCATATCTGATGGCAGCAGGTGTGCTGTGCGGTGAAGTTACCATCAAGAACCTCTTCCCCTCGGAGCAGGGTGATTCGGCTTTGATCGAGTTGCTTGAAAAAATGGGGGCGCAAATCTCATGGGACAAGAAAAAAGGGGAGGTTCGGGTGAGCAAAGGCAAGCTAAAAGGCATAAATGTGGATGTGGGCACGACCCCGGATCTTGTTCCAACTCTGGCAGTGCTTGGAGCAGCAGCCGAAGGAACAACGATAATAGAGAATGCAGAGCATGTGAGGTACAAGGAAACGGACCGGCTTCATGCAATGACAGTCGAGCTTAAAAAAATGGGCGTGGATATCACGGAAGAAAAGGACAGGCTGATTATTAAAGGGGGAAATATGAAAGGAGCGCAGGTACACGGCTGGGACGACCACAGGATTGTGATGGCTCTTGCAGTGGCAGGGATGGTGGCTGGGGATACCACAATCGATTCCATAGAGTCGGTAAGCATCTCGTATCCTGGATTCTTTGAGGATTTGAAAAATATCGGCGCAGTTGTTGACTGATAAAACAAACAATAATTATGCAACAGCTTTCCATCACCAGAAATACGATATGTTTTAATACCGCTTTGCATGTATGGAAAGGTGCCCAGGTGGCCTAGTTGGTTAGGGCGCCAGACTCATAGGGTAATACACAAGGCGCTTAACTTCCTGAGAAATCTGGAGGTCACGGGATCGTAGCCCGTCCTGGGCATCAGTAAAAAGTTTTAAGATCGTATTAAGTTTCAGTTCGTTTAATAAAGGGTTGCTGTACAAGAAAAATAACAATCCAAAAAGCTGCTGCGCCGATTAAACCATTCTCCCAATCCAAGATTTTATCCTGTGGCGAATACTTTAGAATAACAAATACAGTAAAATATGCGGCTGATGCAAAAGTAGCAGCCCAAAGCGGCTCATTTTTTCCATATTGTAATTCTACAATCACGTTTTAAATGGATTTTCCAAGATTATACCAGAGTTACACTGAAATTCCGAAGACGTATTAAAAAAGTTTTTATATTATTACGATGACAGCAGGAGATGGTGCATGAACCTTGGACGAGAATAACATTATAAACTATATTGACCTCCTAATTTTTCCATTGTTCTTGGTTTTCATTTTTTTAGCGGTTCAAGTATGGCTCTTATGGAAGGATGTTGATAAAAACGAGTTAAAATTAAGAACCATCGACAGCGAATCTTTTTTCAAAAAAGGTTATGTTTATCTGCTCTTTTACAGTATATTTTTCATGGCACATAGAATTTTTGAAGGAGTGAACTTACCTAATTCAGATGTTTATCATGCGTTCTTTGAAATGCTGGCAGTTTTAAATCTTTCATTATTTGCATATCACTGGTACAGAGTGTTCAAAGCATCCGCGCATAAAAAAGCCTTGCCGAAAGAGCTTGCTAAGTAGATATTTAACAGGTATAGCCACTAATGCGGTTTTATGGTTATTGTTAATTCTTCAACCCTCTATCCAGCTCTGTTCCCCTATTTCGGTTACCCTGTTACCTGTTAGGTTTACGGCTACAGAGTAAGCCTTCCCAGTCCCATTCACATGGATGAGTACATCTGTTTCTACTCTTTTTTCTGTGAACCGGTTCTCATAATCCGTTACTTCGATAATCTCATAAACTTTGCCTGCTATTTTTTCTTTGACCTGCGGGTCGGCGAGTGCTATTTTTATCGCTTTAGCCTTGTCATCTTCTGATAGAGGTGCTGGAAGTATGGGTTTTATAAATGAACTACTCAATATGCGGACAACTCTTTTCTCTTTCAGGTCAACCAGAGGGATTATCTCCATGACACTTGTCCAGTTCTCGTTACCTATGTATATCTGGGCTCCTGGCAAATTAAAGGAGATCTCTTTTCCATTCTCAGTCGTACTACCGCTAACTATGAATCCTACAGAATCGATTTTGACTTGTCTTCCCTTCAGCATCTCTTTTACAGTACTGTTGCTCAGCGCAATCTTTACGATTAGTTTTTGCTCTTCTGTGAGATTATCTGGAAGCTTTATCTACTGCGTTTCTGGCTTAACACATCCGCTGATTAACATTGCAATTGCCAGAAATCCGATAAGCACGGTTCTTTTCATTTTTTTATCAGACCAAACTATAGACGTGATATATCAGGCATGTATCTTAAATGCCTTTTGTCCAGGGGATGAGTAAAAAATGAGGCAAGTGTATAATAATTATAAAAACAATTGCTGTATCCTGACATGAATCTCGCATGGGGCATCACAGGCGCAGGACACTTCCTGCATGAAAGTTTTGAGGTCATAAAAGAGCTCAAGCAAAAAAATCCGGAGTTAAAAGTCACCACTTTCTTATCGCGAGCCGGTGAAGAGGTGGTCAGGATGTATGGACTGGCAGGTGAGCTTTCAAACATCTCAGGCGGCAGCTACCTCGAGGAGTGCTTTTATGAGCGCGAGCAGGGAGCAAGCTTTCCCAAAACAGGCAGGTTCCTTCTCCATAGGTACGATGCCCTTGTAGTAACCCCTGCCACCTCAAATACAACAGCAAAACTTGCTTATGGCATAGCCGATACCCTTGTGACGAATGCTGCAGCTCAGGCTGTGAAAGGAGGCGTGCCTGTGTTTATCGTGCCCGTGGATATCGCCGGGAAGATCGAATCGAAAATGCCGTTTTTTATAGACAGGGAGATATGCATGCGATGTGAACTCTGCCCCCCGAGGGAAGAATGCCCGAAGGGAGCGATTACAGACCAGATTGACCTGCTTTTATGCGATGGATGCGGGCGATGCTTGAGATTATGCAGCTACGGGGCAATAAGAAGTGAAGCTGCAAAGCTCAAAATCCGCGATGTGGATTCGAAGAACGTCAGGAAATTGCAGAAGCTTAAAGGAATCACGGTACTCAGCCATCCAAGGAAAATTCTAACCGTGATTGAGCGGAAATGGTAATTACGTCAATAACACAATCCTTAATATCCCCAAAGCCAAAAATAAAAAGAGGGAAAGTATGGCTTACACAAAAATTCAGATTTCAGCAGATTCGGGAACAGAAGAGGTTGCCCCCTTTGCAATGGCGGTGCATGAACTCCTGGGGCTTCCGGTGGTATTGAGGAGCCTGAATAAAAAAGGCGTCAGGATAGAAAAAGGGAAAATCCTTGATAACAATTACACAGGTCCTGTTCTGGAGCAGGTTTTAGCTGAGAATAAGATCATACGCACCATACCCACAAGCGGCAGGTATACAGGTATTCCTGTGGTTGTTGTGCCCATAAGAAACAAAGAGGGATACGGCATCGCTGCCATTGGCGTGGTTGATGTGGTGGGCACCGTGGATCTTGGGCTTGTCTTTGGAGATTTCCCGGAAGTTGTAAAGCAGGTGCAGGAGTGCGTAAGGGCGCGCGTGACAGTTCCTTGAAAAACTTTAAGGGAGAACTGCAGATTCGCCCTGCAAAGAAAAAGGATTTCTACGATATAGCGAGTCTTGAGGAGATATGTTTTAAAGAGGAAAATTTTAATCGGAAGCAGTTGAGGTATCTCTTATTCAAAGCCAGGTCGATTGTTCTTGTTGCTTTTGTGGAAAGCAAGCTCATCGGCTCAATCATTGTTTTGTTAAGAAACCATATCTCAAATGCCAGGATATATTCACTGGACGTGCATCCGGCATATCGACGAAGAGGTGTTGCAAGCCTGCTTATGGATACCGCATTAGAAATTTTAAAAGAAAAGGGGTTTAAGAATATAACGCTTGAGGTAGGAGTTAATAACAAGGCAGCCCAGAATCTATACAGGTCGAAGGGTTTTATCAAGGATAAAATTCTCTACAATTATTATAAAAACGGAGACGACGCACTTCATCTTTTCAGAAAATTATGATACAAGAGCATTGATTATTCTCTCGTAGATGTCCTTATCCGCTGCATCCTCATAACCTTCGTAGATGCTGGGGTTATCGTTAATCTCGATAACCTTATACCCGTCATTGGTTTCTTTTACATCAAGACCATACAGCCCGTCGCCCACACATCCCGACAGTCTTATGCAAATCTCTTTCAGTTCAGGAGAAACCGAATCCCTGGGTATTGCAACAGTATCTCCCCATACGTTTTTCCCGTTTATCTTTGATTTTACTTTCCACCCACCTTCGGGTATGCAGTACTTGCATGAATAAAGTACTTCGTTCCGAAGTATCCCCACGCGCCAGTCGAAACTGGAGTGGATGTACTCCTGGAGCACAAGAACCTTTGTTTTCCGCAGCAGATGCCTTGAAATCTTGATAAATTCTTCTTCATTGTTTGCCTTCTCAACATGGGATGAGAACCGTGTATAGGGTGTTTTAATTACCACAGGTAGCCCCAGGGTCTTCCTCATATCATCAAGAGCTTCTCCTGAATAATCGCCGGAAAATAGAAAGGACTTCGGAGCAGGGATATTATTTTTCATGAAAATATCATGGAGGATTACCTTGTTTGAGCATGTCCTTATGGAATGGGGGTCGTCGATGACCCTAAGTCCGTATTGCTCTGCGAGCCTTGAGACTATATAGGCAGAATTGCCAGGATCTGTTACAGCCCTGATAAATAAGGCATCGTAATTCTGTATTTTGGAAATTTCATTCTTGAATATAAATTCAAAAGCATGCCCCATTGACTCGGCTGTGGATTTAAATCTCAACAGTGCAGAGCGCTCGGAGCTATCCTTGAAATTGTATGCCTCGACAAAACAGGCTATCTTCATAACGTTTTCTTTATTATCTCATGCACTTTATCATGAACAATATCCCAGTCCACTTCTTTTTTCATCGCAGGTTCGCAATGATTCAGGATAATACCCTCATCATCCATCTGAACCACCAGTTTGCATATCGGGATATTGAATATCTCAAAGAATTTCTTTGTGAACCTATTTGCCTCTTCGTTTGTGGATTCCCCGAATATCTGTACTATCTCCAGTACTTCACCTGTGAGGGGATGTAACGAGACAGGAAACCGAGCACCATAGCTCATTTTTTTAATCATTCCAGGAAGTTTTTCGCTTGAATTTACCACTTTCATTGAGTTGTTGGTAAAAGGATTTACCGCAAATAACAGGAATGGTGGTCTCAAATCGTCCTGCGGTGATATCAATAGCCTGTATTCCCTCGTAAGCAAGCCATGCCTCTTAGCCTTCTCCATCAAGAGCGGGTTCCTGTATGCATCCATTATTTCTGTACAACTTGGTGTGACCTCTACTCCAAAGGTTTCGGCATGCGCTGATACATAATATCCCATCCGTAAATAGCGGTAATCGTGATTGATATTGAGCACGCTGTCATGCACTGGTTGCCTTAAAAAAAGGAACGGATTAGAGTCGCTATCGTCTTCGTCTTCTTCACTGACTATTATCATTTTAGATATCAGTCCGTTGCTTGATTATTATAAGCTGAGTATAAATAAGTAACGAGTGCAAAGGTAGGTTTCCTGTGAACTATTTCATGCTGAAACCTGTAAGCTCTTGCGGAAAGGACATCAAATTTTTTGTGCCATAACTGCCGTGTGGTCGTGGTGGAAGGGTTCCAAATTTATTAACTCAATGACAATAAAATTACCCTCTAATTTACTTACCTCGGTATTGATAACTTCGCTCGTTTTTTTGGTGGAGTCTATGCTTCTGGGTTTTATTATTAATACTAAAACACCATCCTTTTTCAGGAATAACCCGGCATTCCTGATGGCTATTCTTGCCTGTTCACGCTGGGCTATATCCTGATAAACGAAATCAACCTCAGAAACCATGTTCCTGTACGAATTAGGATGCATCGCATCCGCAAGTATCGGGATGAGGTTCAATCGCGGGATGCTGACGCGGATAAGGTCCTGCATGGCGCGGGGTGAGAACTCAACTGCAAAAACCTCGCCAAGCGAAACAATATCAGAAACATGGCTGGCAGTGGTTCCATGCGCAGCGCCAAGATAAAGAACGCTGGATTCCTTTTTTAATGATACTGAAGAACCCTTCAATATCATGGCTGCAAGCTTGCTGCGATAAGGGTCCCAGAAGCGATACTCGACATCCGCTACGGTCGTGAGCTTTTCACCGTAAACCCGTATTCCTGGAGTGAGGTTTTTTGTGACAAGCCTTTTTGAGCCTTCCTGTTCTAAAATAAAGGCATTATCCAAACCAGTTTCGATTAATTTGAAGTCTTCCATCTCCGTTCATTATGTTTCCTTAATCAATCTCGCTATATCATCCCCGACCTCGGAGGTAGTACTTGTGCCTCCCATGTCGTAGGTTTTCACCTCTCCATTGACGATATTCTGCTCTATCGCTTCTACTATAAAAGAAGAAGCCTCATTTTCTCCAAGCTGATTGAGCAAAAGCGCCCCAGCCCATATCGTTGCGATGGGGTTCACCCTGTTCTGCCCCTTATACTTGGGGGCGCTCCCGTGTATGGGTTCAAACATGCTCGTTCCCTGCGGATTTATATTTCCTCCCGGCGCAAGACCAAGTCCGCCCTGGATCATCGCCCCGAGGTCTGTTATGATGTCTCCGAACATATTCGGAGTAACCACCACGTCAAACCACTCGGGATTCTTGACAAACCACATCGTAATGGCATCCACAAAATTGAAATCCGTTTTTACATAAGGATATTCGGCAGCAATGGAACTGAACTCCTCCCGCCAGAAACCGTAGATATCAGACAGTACATTGGCTTTATCCACGGATGAGAGATGTTTTTTCCTTTCCTCTGCAAGCTCAAAGGCATAGCGGATAACCCTTCGCGTACCCTCTTTGCTTATAAGACCGAGCTGGTAGCCGATTTCATCGCTGTCTGTTTCGATGTCAAGCCCGAATTTTACGTTATACAGATGCCTTATCACTTCAAGCGTATTCCTGCTCCTACCCTTTTTCGCCCTGCCTCCTATGCCTATATAGAAGTCCTCTGTATTCTCACGCACAACCACAAAATCTATATCCTTCGCTGTTTTATCCTTGAGAGGGGTATCGACTCCATCAAGTAATTTCACAGGTCGAAGGTTGACATATTCATCGAAATAGAACCGAATGGTGAGGAGAATGCCCTTTTCAAGTATCCCCGGTTTTATCCTTTCATCGCCTATAGCCCCGAAATAAATTGCTTTGTATCTGGAAAGCTCTTTTAGCGTATCCTCGGATATCAATTCACCCGTCACAAGATAATGGTCTGCGCCGTGCGGATATTCAAGCCATTCGATATCGAACCCGAATCTTTCTCCTGCGGCATCAAGCACCTTTCGTCCTTCTCTTATTATCTCAGGACCGATTCCATCACCCGGAATAACAGGTATAGTGTATTGCGTCATGTGTCTTCCTCTTGAATAACAGCACCCAGATTTCCTTTGAGGTTATTAAATTAACGAAAACCTCACTTGTGCGTAAAATACGCCACAACCTCGCTATCCACGCTGTCAATCCTCACAAACCCGTACCTCTCGAATTGCACCACTTTATCAAGCTCCTTCTCAACCCCGCGCTCCCCTATGCCGATATATTCACCATCGGGAGAAAGCACCCGCACCTTTAACCCATCAGGCGGAACCCAGTGTATGATGCGCGCCTTCTCCTTCTTGACAAGCTCCATATCCGTACCTATGAACTTTGCTTCCGGCGGCGAGATGCTTTTAATCTCGATGTTGTAAAGATCTTTCAGGCGCAGCCGCTCACCCACGTTGAGAGCATCCACATCGCTCTGGCACACAAGCACCTTCTTGCCTACAGGAATTTCTCTCATCTCTTTCTTCGCAGGATGAAGCGGCGCCTTTGCAACTTTCGGCTCCGCGCCCTCGATTCCCATTTCCACAGGATTCCACACAAAAAAATACCTGTTCGCAACAGGGTCGATGAGCTTCCGATTCTCAGCATATAGCGTATCCATGCTCAGGCTGATATCCGTCTCACCAAGGCCAAGGTCGAGCATGAACTTCCGCAAAGCCTCAGGCATAATGCCTCTTCTGCGCAGCGCCCTGATAGTGGGTACTCTTGGATCGTCCCAGCCCGTGTATCTACCTTCAGCTATTGCTTTCTTAAGACCGCTCGTGCTCAGTTTCCCGAACTCGTGTATCTGCACGCGCCCCCAGTGCAATGTCTTTGGATAGGTCCAGCCCATGTATTTGTAGATATATCTCTGCCTTGTCTCGCTATCAGCAAGGTCCTTTCCCCGGATTATATGCGTGGTGCCGAGGAGATGATCTTCTACCGCACTCTCGAAATCAAGGAGAGGCCAGACGCTGTACCTGTCCCCCACTCGGGGATGGGGCGTACGGATGACGCGGAAGGCTACCCAATCTCGAATAGCGGGGTCCTTGTGCGATATATCTGTCTTGATGCGCAGAACAGCCTCCTGTTCCTCATACCCGCCTGAAATCATCCTGTGCCAGTATTCAAGGTTCTTCTGCGCTCCCTGCTCCCGATGAGGGCATGGCTTTTTTGCATCCTTCAATGCCTTGAAAATCTCCTGCTCGCAGAAGCAGACGTAGGCGCCGTCCTTCTGAATCAGCTCTTCTGCAACCTCATAATATTTTGGGATTCTGTCAGATGCGATTATTACTTCATCGGGTTTAGCGCCAAGCCATTCGCAATCCTCAAGATACCATTTATACGCCTCCAGCATAGGGCGCTTGGTCACCGGGTCTGTATCATCGAAGCGGATAATGAGCTTGCCGTGGTATCTTTTAGTGTACTCCGAGTTAACCACGATTCCTCTTGCACTCCCGATGGTAGGAGGACCGTTGGGATTCGGCGCAAACCTCATCACAAGAGCGCCGTTTATTTCAAGAGGCGGCAATCCTTTCTCTGGCTCCTTTTTTTCTTTAAGTTCTGCAATGAGTTCGGGAGCAAGTTTCTCCAGTTCTTTTTCCCACGACTCAGGAGCCATTTCGTTTATTTCACGAAGGACTTCTTCCAGAAGTGATGATATTTCCCGAGCCTGTGAGCGCAACTCAGGCATCGCCATGACCTTGCCCATCACGGCGCCTGCCTGCGGTATTTTGTTATATTTAACCGCATTCTGCAGGGCATATTTCCTGATAAGGAGCTTTATTTCTTGGGTTTGCATTGGGGTCTGAAAGATTCGCTGTGATATTAAACTTCTCGGAATGAAGTGAGGTTTCAAATCGTGTTGATAGATGAAAATGCATTATTTCAGCAGTCTTCTTATAAATATGAAACCACGAAGGGCACAGAGGACACAGAGAAAAAAACAGCATCACTCCAACCTGAATCATATATTTTACCGTTCGGCGCGCCGATAGGAATTCGAGGCTGCCACTGTTTCTGAAAATAACAAACATGGATAATCAACCACGGAGGACACAGAGAGCACAGAGATTTTGTACTTTTCCTCCGTGTCCTCTGTGCGCTCTGTGGTTTATATTCATCGTTGAGCATGGAGATATTGTCTAATTACAGTGATACAAAATAATCCCCGATATTGTTCAACCACAGATACTCTAATTTCAGTAGTTAGCTAATTTTTCCTCCAATTTCTGCCAAAAACACATAAAAA